>NZ_JBVIHJ010000003.1:0-40438 GCF_055570355.1 Streptomyces sp. NPDC031225
CGCCCAGACCACCCTGCGCAAGGTGGTGGGCCGGCACACCCTGGACGAGACCCTGTCGGAGACCGACCGCATCAACCTGGACATCCGCGAGATCCTCGACGTCGCCACCGTCGAGTGGGGCGTAAAGGTCACGCTGGTCGAGCTCAAGGACATCCAGCTGCCCGAGAGCATGAAGCGCGCGATGGCCCGCCAGGCCGAGGCCGAGCGGGAGAAGAGGGCGAAGATCATCAACGCCCAGGGCGAGTCCCTGGCCGCAGCGGCCCTCGGGGAGGCGTCCGACATCATGATGGACCACCCCCTGGCCCTCCAACTGCGCAACCTGCAGAGCCTGGTGGAGATCGGCGTCGACAAGAACACCACCGTCGTCTTCCCCGCCCCGCTGATGAGCACCATCGGCGAACTCGGCTCCTTCCTCGCCCGCGAGACCGCGGCAGCGGGCTCCGCGACGACGCCGCCCGCCAAACGCGTCACGACCAGCCCGGACCCCGTACCGAACGGGACCCCCATGGCTGTCTGATCAACCGCGTCACCGTGGGGGGGGGGGGGGGGGGGGGGGGGGGGGGGGGGAGGGGGGGGGGGGGCGGGGGGGGGGGGGGGGGGGTGTAGGTCACCACCCCCCCCCCCCCCTCCCCCCCCCCCCCCCCCCCCCCCCCCCCCCCCCCCCCCCCCCCCCCCCCCCCCCCCCCCCCCCCCCCCCCCACGGTGACGCCGGGTAGTGGTGCCTTGTGCCATACCTGAATGGGGCTACGCTGGTGGTCAGACGTCCTGGACCCCGGCGGCACACTGCCAGTTGACACGGATGTATTGGGCGGCCCCGCGTACGGCCGCCCCGTGCTTCCCCGGCGGCTACCGGCGCGATCCCGACTCTCCTGCCGTAGGCCGCATTCGCGGACGCACGGTGCTGGGCGTGGAGCCCATGACCGTGTCCTGGGGCATCTGCAAGGACCGTTGCTCCAGTCCTCACTTTGCGAAGACACACGCCCTGTCCCGCATCATGGCGCCGTGCCGACCGCTTCCGGATAGAGGCACCATGCCCATCCCTCACGTACTGACAATGCATCGGCACAGCACAGGTGGCCGTGCCCTGACCACCGGGACAGGCGAACCCGGCGCCGGTCCGGTGTCCCGTACCGGGCCTTCCAGCGGGCTTGCGCCCGTGTGCCCGGACATCGAGCCCGGCATCCGGAGCTTGCCGTGGTGACCACGCCGGACAGAACCCAGGCCGCCGACACCTCACCCCATGAGCTGCAGATCGAACAGCTCCTCGCCCGCCGGCGCTCGGTCGTCGCCTGGTGCAACCGTCATCTGATGGCCATCCACGCCCTGTCCACCCTCATGACCGACCACCCGGGCGTAGTCGACGCGGCTCTGTCCGAAGTGCTCAGCGACCCGGCCGAGCCAGCTACCGCCCGCGCCCCAGGAGAGGAATCTGCCGCTGCTGCGCCCGCTCCTCACCGAGCACGCTCGCACCCCGCTCCCGCGCATCTGCCCGCTACGAGGGACCGCTGTCCCGACGTAGCCGCCTCCCCGTTCGACCGCGTCGAACTCGCTCTCCACCTCATCGGAGACCGCTCCTGCGCCGCCGTCTCCCACCTGCTCGGTCTCCCCGAGCGCGCCGTCGTCGCCTCCTTGCGCTCGGGACTGTGGGTGCTGTTCACCCCCTGCGACGGCGATTCCGGCCACTCGCCGCGGGCGCAGCACTCCGCCACCGCAGCGGACCACCGCCACGGCCCGGCCTGAACCGCAGTGGAGGCGGACCACAGCCTGCGGTGCCCTTCGTGGTGCCGCCGGCCCTGCACGTGAACAGACAGCGAGGAAGACCCCTCTATGAGCACCCGCATCAACAACGAGGCGCCCGACGCCGCCCAACCAGCGCCTCAGACCCGGCCCCCGGACAAGGCGGCACCGGCGGGGCGGATCTCGCGGATGTCCAGGTTGATGCGGTCGGTCTCCGACAGGGTCTCGTCCAGGGTGTGCCGGCCCACCACCTTGCGCAGGGTGGTCTGGGCGATCTGGTTGATCGCGTCGTGCACGTTCTCGATCGCGATGACCGACTTCACGGCATCTACGCCACCGCCGACACGTCGACGCTGACGTTGTCGCGCGTGATGATCCCCTGCGACTGAATGGGCATCGTGACGATCCGCAGCGAGACCCGGTGCAGCACGTCGACGAACGGGATGATCAGTCTCAGCCCCGGGGCACGTGCCCCCGCGATCCGGCCGAACCGGAACACGACCCCCTTCTCGTACTGCCGCACGATGCGGATCGACGTCGCCAACCCGATCAGGGCCAGGACGACGAATACACCACGACTGTGATCAAGGCTGCCTTGTCGGCTCCCTCGGAAGACGGGCCAGTGCTCGGCGAGCAGTCAGGTCCGGGGAATGCGTTGCCTGCCGGACTACCGGACAGGCGCGGGGCCGATGGCAGGTCCCGTGGTGAGCCTGCGCCGCCTGCGGGACCCGGGGGTAGGGCCGAACGGGCCCCGCAGCCACGCTGACCGGCCCACCCGAACCGGCCCTGGCGGAAGGCCCAGGACATGGTGCGGCATCACGGGATGCGAACCAGTTCCCCGACTGCGGTCGCGCAGCCGGGCCCCCGGGCGGCTGTCGCTGTCCAGGACCGAGTCCGGGGACTAGTGTGGGTGGTGCTGCCCTGGTCCCCGGCCGCGCCGCTTCACCGCGATGTCGCACCGGAGCACTTCCGCTCACTCGTCGCAGGGCCGTGTTTCGTTCTTTGGACCCGGTGGCCCTGGGCTACCCGATGCGTCCAGCGAGGCGTCTCTCCTGCCTCGCCCTCCTCGACAGGCCATCGAAGCCCTGGCGGTACTCATGTACCTGCTGCTCCTCCCAACGGTGCTCCCGCTCGCCCTGATCGGCACGATGACGGTGCTGTCCTGGTGGGAGGACTGCCTGATCCCGCCAAGACAGTCCGAGGGGCTCCCCGCAGCGTCGGTGGTCGTGTCCCTTCGCCCCTCGGCGCTTGCCGAGATGTTGGCCGATGGGCAGCACCGCACGCTCGCAGGGACCGCGGAACGGGGACGCACAGCTCGTACGTCGCTGAAGCCTGCGCCTGTTTCAGGACTCGGCTCGACCGGCGTGCTCGCGCACCCCGTCGCATCCGTCAACCCTTCAGAGAGGAGAAGAAAGCATGAACTGCTACGAGTGTCACCAGTCCGGGACGGCCACCGCTGCCGTCGCAGTCTGCCGGAACTGCGGAGCCGCCCTCTGCCCCGATCACGTCAAGGTCAACCCGCAGCATCTGGAGCGGCCGGAAGGCATGGGTGTGACCACCCTCAAGGAACCCGCTCGCCGCATCACGTGCCTCACCTGTCATGACGCGGAGCACCAGTTCTGACCTGGCCGCGCCACCCACCGGGCACCAGCAACAACAGACCGCCCGGGACGACCGAGCGACCGGAGGCAGCAAGTGAACGTCGAGGAACACGCACGGTCCGGGATGGTGCCGCAACTGCGTCTGGACGAGCTGCTCGAAGAACTCCAGACCCAGATCCG
This sequence comes from Streptomyces sp. NPDC031225, assembly GCF_055570355.1. NCBI lineage: Bacteria > Bacillati > Actinomycetota > Actinomycetes > Kitasatosporales > Streptomycetaceae > Streptomyces > Streptomyces sp. NPDC031225. The sequence continues at coordinate 3,519 of NZ_JBVIHJ010000003.1, forward strand.
GGTGGTCCGCGGCACGCGAGGGCGCCTTCACGGGCTGCTGCAGGCGATCCTGTCGGTGGGCCGCGAGCTCGATCTCTCCCAGGTGCTGCGCCACATCACCGAGGCCGCGGTGGTCCTGGTCGATGCCGAATACGGCGCACTTGGTGTCATCGGTCCCGATCAGAGCCTCACCCAGTTCATCACTATCGGTGTCAGCGAGGCCGAGCAGGCCCAGATCGGGGCTCTGCCCGCCGGGCACGGCGTACTCGGGGAACTGATCAGGCATCCGGAACCGCTGCGGCTGGCAGAGCTGTCGCAGCACCCGGCCTCGCACGGCTTCCCTCCGCATCACCCGGCGATGCACTCCTTCCTGGGTGTGCCCGTCAGTGTCCGAGGAGAAGTGTTCGGCAACCTCTACCTCACCGGGAAACGCGGTGGTGCGCAGTTCGACAGCGAGGACGAAGCCGTCCTGTCGACCCTGGCCGTAGCGGCAGGGGTGGCGATCGACAACGCCCGCCTGTACGCGGAGGCACAGGTCAGAGAGCGCTGGATGGCTGCCGGCGCCGAACTCACCCGCGGCCTGCTCTCCGGAACCCCGGAGACGAAGGTGCTGGAGCTGATGCTGACCCGGGCGCAGGACATCACCTCGGCCGATCTCGGCGTGGTCGACCTGGTCACTGCCGGAACGCAGGAACTGCGCGGCGTACTCGCGCTCGGGGAGGGTGCCGCGCTGCATCGTGGTGTGAGGCTGCCGCGCGAGGGAACTCTGAGCGGGGCGGCCCTGGCCGCAGGGCAGTTGATCGTCACCTCGGATGTGGGGAGTGATCCGAGGGCCACCTACTGTCCCGAACGCTGGACGGGGCTGGGGCCGACGGTCGCCGTTCCCATGAGTACCAGTGACGGAGATCGCGGGGTACTCGTCCTCGCGCGCACCGCCGGGTGCCCGCCTTTCACCCAGGCGGAGATCGAGCCGCTGCCCGGCTTCGCCGGCCAGGCCGCCCTCGCGCTGGAACTCGCCGACCGGCGCAGGGCGGCCGAGCAGGTGAGCCTGCTGGAGGACCGCGACCGTATCGCGCGCGACCTCCACGACCTGGCCATCCAACGGCTGTTCGCCACGGGAATGACACTGCAGAGCGCGCATCGCTTCGTGGCGCACCCGGAAGGGACCGAGCGGATCGACCGGGCGGTCGACGACCTCGACACCACCATCAAAATCATCCGGTCCACGATCTTCGGTCTGCGGGCCCACGACAGCACCGCGACCGGCCACGGCCTGCGGGCCCGTGCGTCCAAGACCGCCGAGGAAGCCGTTCTCGCGCTGGGGTTCACTCCTTCCCTGCTCATGGAGGGACTGCTCGACACCGATGTCCCGCACGCCATGGCGGACGAGGTCGTGGCGGTGCTGAGCGAAGCGCTGGCGAACATCGCCCGGCACGCACACGCCTCGTCCGCGGAGATCGCACTCGTCGTCCGCAAGGAGCGGCTCACCCTGACCGTCACCGACGACGGTGTCGGAATCGGCGAAGGCGGACACCGCAGCGGGCTGCGCAATCTCAGCGAGCGAGCGCGGAACCTGGGCGGTGAACTCACCCTGGCCGCACCGCCCGAGAGCGGCACCCTTCTGTGCTGGGGCGTACCGCTTCCCGATCGGCGCTAGCGCGGCCCTGCGTATCACGTGTTGTGGCACAGCGGTGCGAGCCGGACCGCCAGGACCGCTGCCTGGACGCGGCGCTCGACCCCGAGTTTCGCCAGAAGCCGCGCGATGTGGTTCTTCACGGTCTTCTCCGACAGATAGATACGCTTGCCGATCTGCCGATTGGTGAGACCCTCACCGATGAGATCCAGTATCTCGCGTTCGCGCACGGTCAGAGCGCCCAACTGTCCTGCCTCTGAACCCGGTTGCCCGGAGGGCGCGCGCAGACTGCCCATCAACCGTCCGATGGTCGCCGGGTCCAGCATCGACTGCCCCGACGCCGCTGTCCGCACCGCCGTGACCAGATCAGAGCCCTTGATCTGTCTCAGGACGTAGCCAGCCGCCCCGGCCATGATCGCGTCCAGCAGGGCATCGTCATCGTCGAACGACGTCAGCATCAGACAGGCCATCTCTGGCATCCGGGCACGCAGTTCACGGCTGACGGTGATGCCGTCACCGTCAGGAAGGCGAATGTCCAGGATCGCGACGTCCGGACGCAGCGCCGGGCCGCGGACCAGCGCCTGGGCGCTGGTACTCGCCTCGCCGACCACCGTGATGTCCGGCTCCAGATCGAGCAGGTCATGCGCTCCGCGTCGTACGACCTCTTGATCGTCGAGCAGGAAGACCCGGATCGGTGACTCCGGTGTGAAAACGCGTTCCTGGCTCACATCGCCCTCCGGGCGTCGGTTGTCCCCGTCGATCGGGCCTGGCCCTCTTCAGTACCCGCCCATGTCCGTAGCCCCACCGCCGCTCCCAGCCCGAGGGTCCTCCGGCGCACATTCCGCACCGCGACGGCAACGAACTCCGCGGCGCGCACCGGCCGCAGTGCCGGCCCCCAACTGCCACACCTAGGGAGCGAACAGCCATGACCACTCCACGAGTTGACCCGGCCCCTGTATCAAGATGCTCTGCGGGAAGCCTGGCGTCTCAGGCCCGATGAGCCCATTGAGGCTCGACATCGGCCCAGGCCCGATCCCACTCGATCAACCGCCGGCGAAAGCCGATACGTACGACAACCAGCCGGACATCGAGCACCGCGAAGATGACACCCGCGAACGCGGCGACACCTGCACCCGCGGACCGCGCCACGACGGCACAGGGATCAAGCGGTGCCGCTGTGACTCGACTGCGCCGATCAACCCAGATCGTGGTTGTCGTCCCGCTGAGGCTGTCGGCCGTTACCGTGGCGATCCCGGTCTTCTCGTGGCCCCGGACGCTCCAGCGGACAACGGCCTTGCCTTTCGTACCGACCACTCCGCGCTCTGTGTTCAGGTTCTCCGCGGGAGCACTCCCGATCAGCGTCGCCTGCACCGGATTCCGGGAACTTCGTTGCTGCTCACCCCTGTCCGGCTCGTGGTGGCAGGTGGCCTCGACCGCCACCTCGCAGGCGAGCGGGGCGGCGAGCACGAGAAATGCTCCCAGCAGGAGCCGGGTCCACGCCTCGACAATGTCCGAGGTCCGGCGCAGCGGATTGCTCCGCCACCGCCACATCGCGGTCCGGCGCTCGTCATCACACCTGCGCCTCCGCGGCGCTCTCCTGCGCGATACCGGTGGCCCACGAGGAGATCCGGTCGAAGTCCCGATAGTCCCCGCCGCGTCCGGACTCGACGATCATCCGTGCCATGCGGCCTCGCGCCCCGGCTTCGAGCCGGCCGCCGAACGTCACGTGCTGCCGGGCGTCGAGGCGCACCGACGCGCGCCGGGCGCCCCGCACCGGTGGGATGTCCCGCTTGTCGGCCGACGCGTCGAGCGGACCACTGCTGAACAGCCACACCGCCCGATCCAGCAGCGCGGCACGGTGCCGGCGCGCGAACCGCACCGCGTCCCCGTGCCAGCGGCCCGCGTACAGCGCGCCGCCGAGAACCACCACGTCGTACGGGCTCACGTCCCTGACCTCGGAAGCGGGATACACCTCGGCGTCCATCCCGTGGGTGCGCAAGGCATCCGCGACGGCGTCGGCTATCCCCTGTGTCGAACCGTTCTTCGTCCCATACGCGATGAGTGCTCGCCGTGCCATGGCCGATCCTCCCTCTCAGAGTTTGTGGATCCAGGCGTCCGCGACGTCCTTCAGGTCTTCCTCCACCGCCTCGCCCACGCTGTCGTCGATACGCCAGGTCAGCTCGGAGACGACATCGATCACACCGTCGACCTGCTGGATCATCCGCTGCGCGACCGTGGCCTCGATGCGCCGCTCCACCTCGCCCGTGAGCGTGACCACCCCGTCGTGCACGTCGACAGCAACCGCTGCGGGTGGCAGGCACAGGGCCCCGCCCAGTACCTCTTCCACGGCCTCACGGTGCAGGTGCGCGTCCGGCCGCAGGAAGATCTGCAGCAGGTCCCGCCGGGTCACGATGCCGACCAGGCGGTCCTCCTCGTCGACGACCGGCAGCCGTTCGACCCCGTGCTGCGCCATCATCCGCGCGCCGACGGCGACGGTGTCCTCGGCGTGCACCGTGACGGCCGGCTTCGACATCAGTTGGCCGGCCGAATGGGACCGAACCCTGACATCGTCGTCCCCGACCCCTCGCCCCTTGGGCAGGAAGCGCAGGCGCGGGGGCTCGGGGGAACCCGCTGTGCGTGCCTGGTGGAGCATGAGGTCGGTGCCGGAGACCACCCCGATCACCCGCTCGTCGCCGTCCACGACGGGCAGACCACTGATCCTTTGGTGGGCAAGGAGACGGGCGACCTCCTTGAACGGAGTGCCGAACTCGACGTGTACAACGTCGCCCGTCATCACAGAGCCGATCTTGCTGTGTCGCATGACTGCCGGCCCCTCAGCTCAACCAGTGGTTGTCGCGCACGATCGCCCTGCTCTCCCAGCCACGGCCAAGGCCCCACACCCGACCGGCATGGCCGACAGCGAGGGCGATGAGAATCGCGCCGTACAGGACGTGGTAGTCGACCAGCGGGTTGGACGACATGCTCGGCGCACCGGTCGCGAGGTGCTGGGCCGGCGGCCACTCGGCAGCCCACATCAACGCCATCATCACGGTGCCCGCGACGGCGGCGAACCGCAGCGCCACGCCCGACATCACGGTGACGCCGATGGCCAACAGCCCCAGCATGAACAGCCAGTCCACCCAGGTGTCGCCCGCCATGCTGTGGAAGGTCGACTGCAACGGTCCCGCAGCGACCCCGCTCAGGAAGCCCTTGGTCGGCGAGCCTCCGTCGATCCAGCCCTTGCCCGAAGCGGTCGCATAGCCCAACCCGAAAGTCTTGTCGAGGAAAGCCCAGAGGAAGACGAACCCGGTCAGGATCCGTACGCCCGCGAAGACCATGGCGAACGCGGTCGACCGGGTGGTGTCACGCGCCGCGACGGATGTCGCCGAGGTCGATGCCCTGCGGCGCGAGGGGAGCCCTAGTCCGGCTCGCCCGCTCGAATGATCGTGAACTGCCATAGCGATCCCGTCCTCCTGGCGCTGCCACCGCAAGTGCGGTGACCTCTCCAATGTCCCGCTCCGGCCGTCGTCGCGCTCTGGGCCGAAGGACCATGCAGGGGGCCAACCGGCCCTAATACGAGGCGCGATCAAGTTCTCGGCAGAAGCGGCTGCAAGCCGTGGAGAGCACACGCCGGACGTGACACATGTGTCTGGACACAGCGGCTCCGTCAAGAGGAGTCCTACGAGGACAACGTCCCGCTCCTCATGATCGGCCAGAACCGGCAAGCAGAGCTCCAGCAGGCAAAAGCTGATCACGACTTCGTCGGGCAAGAATTGGAGCTCCAGACGAACACCGAACCGACTCGGGCGATCCATGCCATGACCACAGAACTTCACCGCCGAATGTTGGAAGCCCCGACCAGCGGTAACAGTCCTGACACGGGTAACCGTCGGTAGAGCGATCGCCGGGTGAGCGCCGGAGCCGCATCGACGGCCTCGTTCGATATCCGGACTGCCTGGACGACCAGTTTGTTCCGGCGTCGCGCTACAGCTGTAGGCGAAAGTCTGAACAGGCCGCCCCGCAGCCGTGCAGGAAGAGACCGATCGGCCCATGGAGTACGGTCCGGAGCCTTGCCAGGCTCAACTCAGATTTCACTGGCACGCTCGTCGCGGAACGCCACCTGCCGACCATCATGCCCTCCCCTGCAACGCGAACCCTTCGCCGAAGCCCTGACCGCGGTCGAGGAGTACCTGGAGATGCCGTACCGCATACGACGCCGCCCGGCGTCCTCGGACCTGGTCCGGCAGCAACTCACGGACGAGGTCAGCAGTCTGCCGGCGCGCATGGCGTTCCACCAGGCAGGCTCCAGATCGAAGCGTCGTCCGTCGCAGGGCCGTACGCGATCCTCGTCGCCACGGCCCGCGCGGAAGCCGGCGCACAGATGAGTCTCGCCTGGCAGCAGGCACCCATCAGGACCGACGAGGGGATGAACCTCGGCTCCACCTATCCCCGTGACCGATCAACAGCCGCCCGAGCAGCCTGCATTGAGGTGATGCGCCGTCACCTCTGAGAAGCAGCAGCGATCTTGGTGCCAACTATCCCTCTTTTGTGCCAACCAAAAACCCTCGTCACAGCAGGCTAACGCCGTACGCGCGGCATACCCAGACCGATCCACGAGATGATCTCCCGCTGGATCTCGTTGTTGCCGCCGCCGAAGGTGAAGATCACCGCCGAGCGGTAGCCGCGCTCCAGTTCACCGTGGAGGACGGCGCCCGCCGAGCCCTCCTTCAGCGCGCCGGCCGCCGCGACGATCTCCATGAGCCACGCGTAGGCGTCCCGGCGGGCCTCGGAGCCGTAGACCTTGACCGCGGAGGCGTCCTGGGGGGTCAGGGTGCCGTCCTGGACGGCACCCACCATCCGCCAGTTGAGGAGCTTGAGCGCGTCGAGGCGCATGTGGGTCCGGGCGAGGAGGCGGCGCACCCAGGGCAGGTCGATCACGCGGCGGCCGTCGGTGAGCTTGGTCTCCGACGCCCAGCGCTGCACGTTGTGCAGGGCGCGGATCGCCATCGTGCCGTGGGCGGCGAGCGTGACCCGCTCGTGGTTGAGCTGGTTGGTGATCAGCCGCCAGCCCTGGTTCTCCTCGCCGACGCGGTGCGAGACGGGGACGCGGACGTTCTCGTAGTAGCTGGCCGTGGTGTCGTGCGAGGCGAGGGTGTTGATGACCGTGCACGAGTAGCCGGGGTCGGTGGTCGGCATCAGGAGCATGGTGATGCCCTTGTGCGGCGGGGCGTCCGGGTCGGTGCGGACGGCGAGCCAGACCCAGTCGGCGGTGTCGCCGTTGGTGGTCCAGATCTTGTGGCCGTTGACGACGTACTCGTCGCCGTCCCGTACCGCGCGGGTCTTCAGGGACGCCAGGTCGGTGCCCGCGTCGGGCTCGCTGTAGCCGATCGCGAAGTCGATCTCACCGGCGAGGATGCGGGGCAGGAACCAGGACTTCTGCTCGTCGGTGCCGTACTGCATGATCGTCGGGCCGACGGTGTTGAGGGCCATCAGCGGCAGCGGTACGCCGGCCTGGGCGGCCTCGTCGAAGAAGATGAACTGGTCCGTCGCGGTCAGTCCGCGGCCGCCGTACTCCTTGGGCCAGCCCACGCCGAGCCAGCCGTCGGCGCCGAGGCGTCGGATGGTGTCGCGGTAGAAGCGCTTCTGGGCGTCCCGGTCGGTGAAACGGGCGTGCGCGTTGTCCGGGACCAGATCGGCGAAGTAGGTGCTCAGTTCCGTGCGCAGCCGTTGCTGTTCGGGTGTGTGGTCGAGATGCACGACGCCTCCAGGCTCCCAGGCCGGTCCTGACGGCGCACACCGTAGAACGTGTTCCAGAAATTGGGAACGGTCAGACCAGGGTCGCCATGAAGTCCGTGCACACCTGGGCGCACTCGCGGCACGCCTTCGCCGCGTCCTCGTTGCCGGCATGCCGGTCCAGGACCTGGGCGCACTCAAGGCACACCGACCGGCACCATTCCAGCTGGACGCGGATGCCGGCCTCGTCGAGATGGTTCTCCTCGGAGAGCACACGGCAGGTCGCGTCGCACACCTCCGCGCACATGATGCCCTTGCGGCGCAGTAGTTCCTGCTCCTCGGTGCCGTCCGGATCGACCAGGCTCGCACGCAGCGCACAGATGCGTGCACACTCGGTGCACGCCTGGGCACAGGCGAAGCGGTCCTCCAGGAAACGGAAGAGTTCCTGCTGGGAAGTAGTCGTCGTCACACCGGGCGGGTAGCCGTGGTCCGGGCCGCCAAACCCGGTGTTCCCGGGGTTTCCGGCCTGCCGGGCCGAGTCGGTTCACCCGGGGTGCCCGGGGTACTCGCGTGGCATGAACCAAGCCGTGAACACCGAATGGATGGACATCGCCGCGGGCCGGGGCGGCCTCGCGGCCGGGCTGATCGTGGCGGGTGTGGTGATCGTCGGGGTCCTGATCGGCGCCTTCTGGCTGGGCTCCCGGGTCAGGCGCAACGAGTCTCGCCCGCCCACGCCCGACGAACAGCCGAAACTGCCCGAGGGCGGTCCGGTCCGTGAGGTCCGGGAGCACCGGGAGGCCGACGAGATGCCCAGGAGCGAGACCCGGCTGAACCCGCACGAGCTGCCGGGCCACGGCAACAGTCCCACCCGGACGGGCTCGTCGCAGGAGCGGCCCCGCTGGGACGAGGGCGGCAGCGGCGGCTTCGGCAGCGGTGGACCGGGACGCAGCTGACGTGTCCGGCCGGTGAAGGTGCTCAAGCACTTCCACGGCCGGGCACCTCTGCGTCCGGGCACTTCCACACCCTGTACGGCTGGGAGCGCAGGCGGGGAAGCTGAGGCCAGCGACCGGGGACCGGGTCTGCGAAGCGGACGGCCCAACGCTTCAGGGAGCTGCGGCACCGGAACCCGGGAAGCGGTCTCGGATGGGCGACAGCCCGGCACCTTCCCCGGCTCCGACCTTCCGGTGGGCGACAGCCCGGCACCTTCCCCGGCTCCGACCTCCGGTTCGCCGAACGTCCGGCTCCCGGGGCGGCCCGAGGGTGCGACACCCCGGCGGCCGCCCCGGGAGCCTTGTCTGCCCTCAGCCCTCCCCGCGGCTCCCCGCCGCCGTCGCCGTCGCCGCAGCCCCCTCGACGGCGACACCACCGCCCGCCGGGTTGGACGCGGCGACCTGCGTGTGCCCGGCCCCCGCGTTCCAGGGGCGGCGCAGCAGGACGAGGGCGACCAGCGCGGCGAGCAGGGTGAGTGAGCCTGCGACCGTCAGGCACAGCCGCAGCCCGTCCAGGAAGGCCTCGCCCAGGGCGCCCATGGCCCGCCCGGTGTCCGCCCCCAGGTCGAGCCCGGCGACCGCGCCCAGGCCTCCCTGTTCCGCCGCCGCGAGGACCCGTTCCCCCGCCGGCCCGGTCACCCCGGCCTCGGCCAGGTGAGCGGGGAAGGTGTTCAGCGCCCGGGTGGTGAGCAGGGCCCCCAGGACGGCCGGGCCGAGCGCGCCGCCGACCTGGCGGAAGGCGTTGTTGCCCGCCGCGGCCATGCCCGCGAGGTGGTGCGGCACGGAGGCCACGGCCGTCGCGGTCATCGGGGTCATGACGACCCCCATTCCCAGCCCCAGGGGCGCCAGCCGCCAGGCCAGTGACAGGAAGGAGGTGTCCGCGTCGACGCCGGTCAGCGCGAACAGCGAGGCGGAGACGAGGAGCAGACCACCCGCGATCAGCACGCGCGCGGAGATCCGGTGCATGAGGCGGCCCACGGGCCCGCCGACCAGGAGGGCGCACGCGGTCACCACCAGCAGTCGCCGGGCCGCCTCCAGGGTGTCGAGTCGCTGCACCATCCCGAAGTAGAGGCTGAGCAGGAAGAAGAAGCCGATCAGCGCGAGGAAGGTGATCATCGCGACGAGTGTGGTGGCGGTGAAGGCCGGGCTGCGGAACAACGCGAGGTCGAGCATCGGACTGTCGCTGCGCCGCTCCGCGAGCACGAAGGCGACACCGCCCACGACGGCCACCGCGAGGGCCGTCAGCACCTTCGGGCCGGTGAAGGAATCGGCTCCGCCCTCGATGACGCCGTACACCAGGGCGGTGACGGTCACCGTGGCGGAGATCTGGCCGGGCCAGTCCAGCCGCCGCTCGAAGGGCGCGCGCGAGTCGGTCAGCAGCCGGGCTGCGATGCCGGCGGCGAACAGCGAGACCGGGATCGCCAGCAGGTAGATCCAACGCCAGGCGAAGTGGTCGAGGATCACCCCGGCGACGATCGGGCCGACGGCGAGCGCCGCCATCAGCGAGGTGGCCCACAGGCCGATGAACGTGCCGCGCTCCCGGTGGTCGGGTACCGCGTGGCTGATCAGCGCCAGCGTGGTGGGCAGCAGCGTGGCCGCGCCGAGTCCGGCGAGTGCCTGGCCGATCCACAGCATCTGCACCGACTGGGCGGTGAGCGCGACGGTGGCACCGGCCGCGGAGAACAGCAGCCCGCCCAGGAAGACCTTCTTGCGTCCGTACACGTCACCGACGACTCCGGCGGTCAGGATGAACGCGGCCATGGGCAGGACGAACGCGTCCTGGACCCACGACAGTTGGGCGGTCGTCGCGTTCAGCGCCGACTGGATGACGGGCAGGCTCACGGCGACCGTGGTGACCGGCAGGTAGGCGACGAAGACGCCGAGGCAGGCCATGACGAGCGTGGCCGTGCGCCGCTCGGCCGGCCCGCTTGCCGGGGTCGTGACATTCACGGGGAACTCTCCTCTACGGCGACGCACGCCGCGGTCGTTCACTTGCTTCTCGGGATCTCGGGCGCCCCAGCTTCGGTGACACGGGCCCGAACCCCCAACGCCGTAGCCGAAAGTGCATGTAAACCTCCACGGCGGTCACCCCTGCTGCCACACTTCTCCCATGGCCGACGAGATCGACAGGAAAATCCTCCGCGCCCTGCACCACGCCCCGCGTGCCTCGTTCCGGATGATCGGTGAGGTCGCCGGAGTGTCGGAGCAGACCGCTGCCCGGCGCTACCAGGCTCTGCGGCGCGAGGGCGTGATGCGGGTGGTGGGCCTGGTCAACCCGGAGGCACACGGCCTCGCGCGCTGGATCACCCGCATCCGCTGCCGCCCCGACCGGGTCGCACCGCTCGCGGACGCGCTCACCCGCCGACCCGACATCGCCTACGTCGGTCTCGCCTCCGGCGGTTCGGAGATCATCTGCATGATCCACTCGCCGGTCGACGCCGCGCGCGACGACATCCTGCTCCGGCAGCTGCCCAAGGCCGCCTCCGTGCTGGACGTCAGCATCGACCTGCTGATCCACCCCTTCGGCACCAACGGCTTCTCCGGGTGGGGCGGCTACGGCGGTCACCTCACTCCCGAGCAGGTGGACCTGCTCACCGCCGACCGGCCTCCCGCGCCCGCGGAGCCCCACGACCCGCCCGGCGCGGAGGACACCCCGCTGCTCGACGCGCTCACCGAGGACGGCCGTACCACCCACACCCGGCTCGCCGAACTCACCGGCTGGTCCACTGCACGCGTCGCCCGCCGGCTCGCCGCCCTGGAGTCATCGGGGGCGCTGTCGTACAGCGTCGACCTGCTCGCCGAACGGCTGGGATACCACCTCAACGCCACCCTCTGGCTGCGCGTCGCCCCGGCTCATCTCCAGCGTGTCGGCGAGGAGTTGGCGGGCCACGACGAGGTGGCCTTCGCCGGAGCCATGAGCGGCGACCACAACATCATGGTCGTCGTCACCTGCCGGGACGCGGAGGACCTCTACCGCTACCTCACCACCCGTGTGGCCGCGGTGCCCGGCATCGACGCCTACAGCGTCAGCATCAGGCTCCGCCGCCTCAAGCAGGCCGCTTCGCTCATCGCGCACGGGAGGCTCGTCCCTTCGGGTCCGGCATAGCGGCCGCCTGAGGCCGGCGTCCTCCCCCTGCCAGTACGCGGAGCCGAACCGGTGCGGCCCGGCCATGCCGACCGTCAGCCCGGGGAACCCGCCCTGCCCACTCGGGCATCCGGCGCCGACGCGCAGCCCCCGGCGAGTACGCGACCCGCACGGTCACGGGGCCGGGCGACGGCGTCCGTACGTCGAGTTCGGCGGCCGCCGCGCGCACCCCGTCGCGGACGCCGATATCAGCGGCAGCGCCATGCAGCCCCGGCGCACCGCCGGTGCTCATCGCTCCACACCGGCTCCAGCCTGGCGGGCCGGCTCCGCACCAGCCGCGTCCCGGCCGCCGCGTGCCGGTGGGGCTCGGCGTGGGGCCGGCCGACGAACCCGGCGGCCGACGACCCCGGGTCCACTCGGCTCCGCCGGCCGCTTCCGGTCACGCCGGCCGCGGGAAACCGGACAACTGCTTCTCGGATCCCGGACGTTGACCCGCCACCGAGGCGACAGCAGAATGATGCCCGCCCCTTGAGAGCGCTCTCAGGCACTCCGCCCATCCTTCCGAGGAGACCCATGAACGGCAGCCCACGCCGGCCCCTCAGCCGCCGTACGCTCATCGCGACCGGCATCGGTGCCGCGGTCGTCACCGCGACCGGCACCGGCCCGGCCCGGGCGGCGCAGGGCGGGTCCGCGGCCGCCGCGCCAGGCCGTGCGCGGGCCTTCCTCGCCGCCGCCATGGACGCCTACCCGGACCACGGCCCGATCCGGCTCACCCAGAGCTACGCCGACCAGGCGGGCCTGTTCAGCACCGCGTTCACCTACGACAACGCCCTGGTGATCCTGGCCCTCCTCGCCGGCCCCGCAGGTGAGAGCCGGGCCGTGGCGCTCGGTGACGCGCTCCTCTACGCCCAGTCCCACGACCCCGCCCACGACGACGGCAGACTGCGACAGGCGTACAACGTCGGTCCCTACACCTTCTACGACGGCTCCCCGCAGCCGGACGGTTTCGTCCGGGCGGACGGCACGGCCAACGTCGGTACGCAGTTCGGCTTCACCGGCACCGCGGTGGGCGACATGGCGTGGGCCGGTATCGCGCTCGCCGCGCTCGCGGGGCGGACCGGTGAGCGGCGTTTCCTCACCGGCGCGGTGCGGATCGGCGAGTGGATCGAGCGGGTGGCGCGCACCGACGAGCCACTGGGCGGCTACAAGTTCGGCGTCAACGGGGCCGACGAGCGGCTGCCGTTCACCTCGACCGAGCACAACACCGACCTGGTCGGCCTGTTCGGGCGGCTGGCCCGGCTCACCGGGGACAGGGTCTGGCGGGAGCGTCGCGCACGGGCGCGAGCGTTCGTGGAGAAGATGTGGGAGCCGTCGGGCGGCTTCTTCTACACCGGCACCAACGACGGCGTGACGATCAACAAGTCCCCGGTCCCCGAGGACACCCAGACCTGGACCCACCTCGCGCTCGACTCCCGGACGCACGCCCGCTCGCTCGACTGGGCCGCGACCGCACTGGCCGTACTGGACACGGCCGACCGCCCCAACAGCACGGTCCCGTCCGGCCAGTCCTACGACGGCGTCACCTTCAGCTCCGCGAGTCTGCTGGCGAACGAAGCCGCCCCGATCGCCGACGGCCAGCCGCGGCCGGACCGCAACGGCGTCTGGTTCGAGGGCACCGCCCACCTCGCCCTGGCCCTGCGCGAGCGAGGCTCCGCCCGCGACGAGCAGCGCGCTCGCCGTCTGCTCGCCTCGATCGAACGTGCCCAGGACCTCCTCGGCGGCTCCCAGACCGTCGGCGCCACGGCACTCCCCGCCCGCTCCGGGGTCGTCTCGGCGAGCAGTCCGCTCGACACCGGTTTCGGGTTCGGCTACTACCCCTACCGGCACGCGGGCGCCACCGCCTGGTACCTCCTGGCCGCAGCCCGGGCCAATCCGCTGCGGACGTGACCTGGTCTCCGGTCTCCGGTCTCCGGTCTCCGGTCTCCGGGAAAGGGCACCACACGGCACGGTCCCACGACGTCCCGGCCCTGGACCGCCGGGCTATGAGGCGGTGGCCGACTCCAGGGACCGCAGGTGTTCCCGCAGCCACTGCTCGGTGTTGCTCACATGGAGCAGCGCAGCCGCCTGGCTGAGGGCCGCGTCACGTGCGGACAGGGCCGCGAAGATCGCCTCGTGCTCGGCGAGGGTGCGGCCCGCAGCCCGGGTGTCGACCAGGCCGCGCCAGATGCGCGCCCGCAGCGTGCGGCCGGAGATGCCTTGGAGGACGGCGAGCAGCGACTCGTTGCCGGTGGCCGAGACGACGGCCCGGTGGAAGGCCGCGTCATGGACGTTGAGCAGCTCCACGTCGTCACGCGCCTCACGCATGGCGTCCAGGTGCCGCTCGACCTCGGCGAGCTGCTCGTCGGTGATCCGCGTCGCGGCCAGCGCGGTGGCGACCGGTTCGAGGAGCCGCCGTACCTCCATCAGGTCCCGCAGGGCGCCCGAGTCGCCCTGGAGGAGTTCCACGGCCCCGCCCAGACCCTCCAGGAGGAGGCTCGGCTGGAGGCTGGTCACATAGGTGCCGTCACCGCGCCGGACCTCCAGGACCCGTGCGACAGCCAGCGCCTTGACCGCTTCGCGGGCGAGGTTGCGGGACAGGCCGAGCTGGGCCGCCAGGATGGCCTCCGGCGGCAGCTTGGAGCCGGGAGGCAGCAAACCCGTGCGGATCAGTTCACGGATCTGCTCGATGGCTTTGTCCGTCAGGGACACCGGGGCCTCCTTCCGAGGGGTGCCGCCCGATCATACGGGGGGCGACAAATGTGTGATCCATACCAGTCGGACCGGAGCCTCCGGGCACCGTCCGGGCGGTTGCGAAGGGGAGACGGAATCAGTCCTGGTGGCGCCCGAGTGCCTTCAGCAGTGCTCCGAGCTGCTCCAGGGGCTCGGGGCCGACGACGCGGAGGACGACCGTGTCGGCGCCCGCGGCCGCCAGGGCGTGCACGTCCTCGGCGGCCTCCGTCGCCGTGCCGGAGACGGTGAAGACCTCTTCCTGGGGGCGGCCGAGCCAGCTGCCGTGGCCCTCGGTGTGCGGGTGAAGGGTGTGGGCGACCCGTGTGGGGTCGTCGCCGACGTGGCAGAAGGCGAACACGCTCAGGGTGTGGTCGGCGCGGGCACCGCCCTTCGCGGTCAGGGCCCGGACGTTCTCCAGGTCGCGTGGGCCGTGGCCCTCCGCGATCAGCGTGCCGTCGGCGACACGGCCGGAGAGTGCGAGGGAGCGCGGCCGGACGACGCCGGCGACGACCGACGGTACCTCCGCCGGAGGATGGACCAACTGGACGCCGTCCAGGCGCACTTCACGGCCGTCCAGGTCGACCTTCTCGCCGCGCAGCAGTGCGCGCACGGTGGTGATCGTCTCCTCCAGGAGAGCGAGGGGCGAGCTGGGCGCCACCCCCACCTGCTCCATCCACTCGCGCACGCCGTGTCCGATCCCGGCCACGAGCCGGCCCGGGAACACCCGTGCCAGGGTGGCCAGTTCCATCGCCAGCAGTGCCGGACTCCGCAACGGCGCGGGCGTGATGCCGATGCCCACCCGCAGCCGCCGCGTCGCGCCCAGCGCCACGGCCGCCGCGGACACGCCGCCGTTCCACCCGAGGTCCTCGACGACCCACAGGTCGTCCGCGCCGAGTGCCTCGGCCCGGCGCGCGAAACCGGGCAGCCCCTCCGGGGCCCAGTCACGGTCGTACATGACACCGATCCGCAGGTTCGTCATACGAGAAACCTATGCGGCGGGCGAGGTGTCGATCAACGGTGTCCGCGGGAGCGGCACCGTCGCGCCGCGGCACACGCGCCCCGGCATCCAGGCCGGACTTCGGGCCACCATCCGCTGTCGCTCCGCGTGACCTTCACTGCCTCAAGGTCGATACTGCCGACAGCAGCACCGCGGGCCGACTCACCTCCGACCGCCATCACCAGCCCGACGTCCCGTCCTCGAAGTCGGCCCATGTCGGCGTCAAAACCGCCGGAACCCGCTCCCGACCGCCGTGGACCGCGAGGATCGCCACCCGACCTTGGCTACCCTGAACTGCTCGATCACAGGTCATCGGCCCATCTGCACGTACCACCAGGAGGTACCCATGAAGATGTTGATCAACGTTCCGGAAACCGTGGTCGCGGACGCCCTGCGCGGCATGGCAGCCGCCCATCCGGAGTTGACCGTGGATGTCGAGAACCGTGTGATCGTACGGCGGGACGCCCCCGTCGCCGGGAAGGTCGCCCTGATCTCCGGCGGCGGCTCGGGGCACGAACCGCTGCACGGCGGTTTCGTCGGGCCCGGCATGCTGTCGGCGGCCTGCCCCGGTGAGGTGTTCACGTCTCCGGTCCCGGACCAGATGGTGCGGGCGGCGGCCGCCGTGGACAGTGGGGCCGGTGTGCTGTTCATCGTGAAGAACTACACGGGTGACGTGCTCAACTTCGACATGGCGGCCGAACTCGCCGAGGACGAGGGCATTCAGGTCGCCAAGGTCCTGGTCAACGATGACGTGGCGGTGACCGACAGTCTCTACACGGCCGGTCGGCGCGGCACCGGGGCCACCCTGTTCGTGGAGAAGATCGCGGGCGCCGCTGCGGAGGAGGGGCAGCCGCTGGAGCGGGTGGAGGCCATCGCCCGTCAGGTGAACGAGAACTCGCGCAGTTTCGGCGTGGCGCTGAGCGCGTGCACCACACCGGCCAAGGGCAGCCCGACCTTCGATCTGCCGACCGGCGAACTGGAGCTGGGCGTCGGCATCCACGGCGAGCCGGGCCGGGAGCGCCGGTCGATGATGACCTCGCGGGAGATCGCCGACTTCTCCGTGCACGCGATCCTGGACGACATGAGCCCGCGCAACCCCGTGCTCGTCCTGGTCAACGGCATGGGGGCGACCCCGCTCCTGGAGCTGTACGGCTTCAACGCCGAGGTGCAGCGGGTGCTCACCGACCGTGGGGTCGCCGTGGCGCGCACCCTGGTCGGCAACTACGTCACCTCGCTCGACATGGCCGGCGCCTCGGTCACCCTGTGCCAGGTGGACGAGGAGCTGCTGCGCCTGTGGGACGCGCCGGTGCGGACGCCGGGGCTGCGCTGGGGAGTATGAGCAGGCGATCAACGTTCCGACCACGCAAGGAGATCCAGTGCTCGACGCCGACTTCTTCCGCCGTTGGATGACGGCGACCGCCGCCTCCGTCGAACGTGAGGCGGAACGGCTCACCTCGCTCGACTCCCCCATCGGGGACGCCGACCACGGCAGCAATCTTCAGCGCGGGTTCGCCGCGGTGGCCGCGACCCTGGAGAAGGAGGCCCCGAACACCCCGGGCGCGGTCCTCATCCTCTCCGGAAGCCGGCTCATCTCGACGGTCGGCGGTGCCTCGGGGCCCTTGTACGGGACGCTGCTGCGGCGGACCGGCAAGGCGCTCGGGGACGGCGCCGAGGTCAGTGAGGAGCAGCTCACGGAGGCGCTGCGGGCGGGAGTGGACGCGGTCATGGCGCTGGGCGGGGCCGCCCCGGGCGACAAGACCATGATCGACGCGCTGGTGCCCGCCGTCGACGCCCTCGGTACCGGGTTCGCGGCGGCGCGGACGGCCGCCGAGCAGGGGGCCGTGGCGACAACGCCGTTGCAGGCACGCAAGGGCAGGGCGAGTTATCTCGGCGAGCGCAGCATCGGCCACCAGGACCCTGGTGCGACCTCGGCGTCCCTGTTGATCGGCGCTCTCGCGGAGGCCGCCGGTGATTCCGGTGAGTGACGGGGAGCTGGTCGGGATCGTGCTGGTGTCGCACAGCGCGGAGGTCGCCGCGTCCGTGGCGGAGCTGGCGAAGGGGCTCGTGGGAGGCGGCACGGAGGTGCCCGTCGCCGTGGCAGGTGGCACCGAGGGCGGCGGGCTCGGTACGAGTGCGGAGCTGATCGCGGCCGCGGCCGCCTCCGTGGACAGGGGCGCCGGGGTCGCCGTCCTCGCCGACCTCGGCAGTGCGGTGCTCACCGTCAAGGCGCTGCTGGCGGAGGGCGACGAACTCCCGGCCGGCACCCGCCTGGTGGACGCCCCGTTCGTCGAAGGAGCGGTGGCCGCGGTGGTCACGGCGGCCACGGGTGCCGACCTCGCTGCGGTGGAGGCGGCCGCCGCGGAGGCGTACAGCTACCGCAAGGTATGACGACAACGCCTGTCTGACGCCGTACGCCGCGACGGCGAGGGCCGAGCGCAGGGACTCGACCAGCTCGGCCTCCGCCGCCGTCGCGCGCCCGGCTGGAGCGGGACGGCCCGCAGGCCGGGCTCGGTGCGGGTCAGGCGGGCGGCAATGCGGCCGGAATCGCGATGGACGCCGAACCGGGTGCCCACGGCCCGGCGGTCCTCGGTCCGCCCTGCGTGAACCTCGGCGAAGTGTCCCGGCCCGAGCAGCAGGCCGGCACCATCGTGTTCCTGCTCTCGGACGCGGCGAGCGACAGCGTGGCCCTGCCGGTGGACGGCGGTGGACGGCGGTCTTACGGGGCCTCGCCGGATCATTTCTCCCGTACGAACAGTTTCGCCAGCCGCTCCCCCGTCGCGACGGCCGCGGCGTGGTTCTCGATGGGCTTCGCCTGCGAGTCCTTGAAGACGATGTAGGTGACGCCGGAGGGCGTGCCGCCGCCGCGCGGGTCGGGCTTGATCCCGAGGGCGTCCGCGGTGGCGTAGGACGCCTCGCCGATGATCCCGCTCGGGCCCACGTCCCCGACGACGGCGTACTGCACCCGGTCCTCGTACACGACGGCTGCGACCGCGCCGCCGTGCACCCCGTGGTCGCGGTAGTCCCAGATCCGGCTCGGGGTCGGGACCACGATGTACGGCAGGCGTTCCGCGCTCAGATAGCGGCCGTCGGACTGCTCGTAGGCGGTGGCCTCGGAGAACAGCGGGTCGGTGCGGCGGTTGCAGAGGCGGCCGGGCCGGCCGTCGCAGTCGATGTCCATGTCGGCCTTCCAGAACACGGCGTCCCGGGTGCCGCACACCGGGATCGTCGCGGGTGTGCCCTCGTCCGCACGGTAGCGGCCGCGCGAGACGGGGGCGCAGTCCCGGACCCTGGCCAGCAGGTCGGCGGCCTTGACGTCACCTTCGCGCCGCACCACCGGCGTCGTCCGGGCTGCGGCCGGCTCCATGGCGGGGGAGGTCGTGGGGGCGAGCAGAGCGGCGCTTGCCGCGGCCAGCGTCAGCGACTGGACACGCACGATAAGGGACCCTCTCCTGGGGAACGGTGACGCACACTCAGCCCAATCTGATGCGGCTTCAGCTGTGCGGCCACCGCAGGGGGTCCGGACGGGGCAGGAGCCGGGGACCCGGGCTCTCGACGAACTCAGGCCTCCCGGCCACCGGCACCGGCGCGGGAACAGCGACGACAGCGACCCGCGCCACCGGCCCGAACTCCTCGTCGCGCGAGGGGAGTTCAGCCGTGGAGGGCTTCAGCATACGTAGCGCTTCCGGGTCGGACCGACGCGGTCCGCCCCCTTGATGCGAGCACACCACTGGCGCCATATTGGTCCGGACCATTGCCGACGTGTCCTCCGGGGAGGCAGAGCCGTGCGAGGCGTTCCCGTTCCCCTGTGTCTGTGCGCCGCCCTCGTGTTCGTCGGCTCCTGCGGGTGGGGCGGACCGGACGGCGACGAGAACGGACGGCTGCCCGCCGCGCCCGTCGGCGTCACCGCCGCCGCGGGCAGCGCGAGCAGCGTGCACGTGATGTGGAACGCCGTGACCTCCGACGCGGGCATCCACGGCTACGAGGTGTATCGCGGCACCACGAAGATCGAGGATGTGCCGGGTTCGCAGCACATGGTGGATGTCACCAGGCTCGAACCCGCCACCCCCTACGTCTTCACCGTGCGCGCCCGCGACACCGAGGGTCGTCTCGGCCCGCCGAGCCGGGAGGTGCGGGCGACGACTCCCGCGGCCACGGCGGCGGACCGCTCGGCCCCGACCCGCCCGGAAGGGCTGCGGGGCCGGGTGGCGGGCAGCCGGGCGGTCCAGCTGTCCTGGGCCGCCTCCACTGACGACCGGGATGTGCTGTCGTACGACGTCTACCAGGGCGCCAGCAAGATCCACAGCGTGGGCGGAGACCAGACGGCGACCGTGCTCACGGGACTGCGTCCGGGTACCCGCTACTCCTTCACGGTCCGCGCCCGGGACGCGGCCGACAACCTCTCACCGGCCGGGAACACCGTCCGCCTCACCACCGCGGGCAGGGACGACGGCCGGGACACCGCCCCGACGGACTTCCGCGCCACGACCCGGCTCGGCGGTGACGGCGCGTACTACCTCGACCTGTCCTGGCTGCCGCCCCGCACGGACGGTGTCGTGACCGAGTACCAGATCCTGCTCGACGGCACCGCGGCCACCTCGCTCGTGTTCGGTGGGACGCCCCCGCGCGGGAGGGCGACGTACGGCTTCTACCTGGGGCGGGCGGCCGGGGAGAGCCACCGGGTGCGGATCCGGGCCCGGCTGCCCGACGGTACCTGGGGCGGTCTGTCGGTGGAGCGGACGGTGACGACGGGCCCGTCCGCGGCCCCATGAAAGCCCCTCGCCGTTGCGCCGGGCGAAGGAAGGCATCACCTGCCTGGAGGCACTCCGCGTGCGGGCCGGGCCGTGAACCCATTGGCTTTCTCTGAGGCAGCACGGGCCCTCCCCCACCTCGGCGGCGCCACGGATGTACCGCCAACCGTGCCGCCGGAGGGCAGTCCATGCGCACTACTCAGCCACTTCTCCGCTCCGGCCTGACCGTCGCGGCCGTCGCCGCGCTGCCGCTCACCCTGACCGCCGGGCAGGCCGCCGCCGCGTCGGGCATCTCCGTGAGCACCTCCGGATCCACGGTCTCCGTCACGACCACGGCATGCTCCCGCACCGCCACCACCGGCGGCTGGGGTACTGCCTCGCTCCTCACCAGCAGTCAGTCCAGCTTCGCCCAGGGACGTCAGGTGGCCCTGTCGGGGACCACCTCACTCCAGTCCGCGGCCTGGTCGAGCGTGAGCCCCGGCACGTACACGGTCATCGTGATGTGCGCCTACAACAACAGCACGGCGGGCACCCAGTCGATCATCGTCTCGGGGTCCGCGACGCCCACGATCTCGGCGACGGCCTCCGCCTCCCCCTCCCCCTCCCCCTCCCGCGGTGTCCTGGGCGGGCTGGGTGGCGCGACCAAGGACTACGGCACCCTGACGCTGGCGGTCGGCGGCGGTCTGGTGGCGGTCGGCGCGGTGGCCACGGGGTGGTTCCTGCGTCGCCGCTCGCGGCCGTACCGCCTCTGAAAGCCCTCAGCTGTCGGAGAGTTCGGAGAGTTCGGGGAGTTCCTCCAAAGCCTCGGTGAGCCACCGGGTCCAGAAGGTCTCCAGCTCGATGCCCGCGCGCAGGACCAGGTGCTGAAGCCTGGCCTGCGCGCTGTCGTTGCCGGGCGGGAAGTCGCGCTTCTGGATCTCCTCGTACTCGGCCAACTGCCGCCGATGCAGGTCGAGATGGCGGCGCAGGTCGGCTTCGAGACCCTCGGTGCCGACGACGGCCGCCGCGCGCAGCCGCAGCAGCATGGCGTCCCGGTGCGGCTTGGGGTCCTGCGCGGCGGCCGTCCAGCGTTCGAGTTCGGCGCGGCCCGCGGGCAGGACCTCGTAGCTCTTCTTCTGCCCCCGGGTCGGCTGGGCCGCGGGAATGGCCCGGATGTGGCCCTCGGCCTCCAGTTTTCCCAGCTCGCGATAGATCTGCTGGTGCGAGGCCGACCAGAAGTAGCCGATCGACCGGTCGAACCGCCGGGTCAGGTCCAGCCCCGCCGACGGCCTTTCGAGCAGTGCGGTGAGGATCGCGTGCGGGAGTGACATGGAGTCATCCTAGGGACGGCGCCTGCTGGTCTACAGGGCGGCCGCGACCTCGGTGCCCTGCTTGATCGCCCGCTTGGCGTCCAGCTCGGCGGCCACGTCGGCGCCGCCGATCAGGTGCGCGCTGCGGCCCGCGGCGACGAGGTCGTCGTACAGGTCCCGGCGCGGTTCCTGCCCGGTGCACAGGACGATCGTGTCGACCTCCAGGACCGTGCTCTCCTCACCGACGGTGATGTGCAGGCCGGCGTCGTCGATACGGTCGTAGCGCACACCCGGCATCATGCCGACACCCCGGTGCTTGAGCTCGGCGCGGTGGATCCAGCCGGTCGTCTTGCCGAGCCCGGCGCCGACCTTGCCGGTCTTGCGCTGGAGCAGGTGCACGGAGCGCGGCGGGGCGGGGCGTTCGGGGGCGGTGAGTCCACCGGGTGCCGTGTAGTCCATGTCGACGCCCCACAGCCGGAAGTACGTCGCCGGGTCCTCGCTCGCCTTGTCGCCGCCGTCGGTGAGGAATTCGGCGACGTCGAAGCCGATGCCCCCGGCGCCGAGGATCGCGACCCGGTCGCCGACGGGGGCCTCGTCGCGCAGGACGTCGAGGTAGCCGACCACGCTGGGGTGGTCGACGCCCGGGATGTCCGGGGTGCGCGGGGTGACGCCGGTGGCGACGACGACCTCGTCGTAGGCGGCCAGATCCGCCGCGTCGACGGGGGTGTCGAGCCGTACGTCCACGCCGTGGGCGTCGAGCTGGTGGCGGAAGTAGCGGATCGTCTCGTCGAACTCCTGCTTGCCGGGAACCCGGCGGGCCACGTTGAGCTGGCCGCCGATCTCACTTGCCGCGTCGAACAGCGTGACCTCGTGGCCGCGTTCGGCGGCGGACACCGCGCAGGCCAGCCCGGCCGGTCCGGCGCCCACGACCGCGACGCGTTTGCGCAGCCGGGTCGGGGCCAGCACCAGCTCGGTCTCGTGGCAGGCGCGCGGGTTGACCAGGCAGGAGGTGATCTTCAGGCTGAAGGTGTGGTCGAGACAGGCCTGGTTGCAGCCGATGCAGGTGTTGATGGCCTCGGGACGGCCCTCGGCCGCCTTGTTCACGAACTCCGGATCGGCCAGCATCGGTCGGGCCATCGACACCATGTCCGCGCACCCGTCGGCGAGCAACTCCTCGGCCAGCTCGGGGGTGTTGATGCGGTTGGTGGTCACCAGCGGGATCGACACCTCGCCCATGAGGCGCTTGGTCACCCAGGTGTAGGCGCCGCGCGGCACCGAGGTCGCGATGGTGGGGATACGGGCCTCGTGCCAGCCGATGCCGGTGTTGATGATCGTGGCCCCGGCGGCCTCGACGGCCTTGGCGAGCGTGATCACCTCGTCGAGCGTCGAGCCGCCCGGGACGAGGTCCAGCATGGACAGCCGGTAGACGATGATGAAGTCCTCGCCGACGGCCTCGCGCACCCGCCGCACGATCTCGACCGGGAAGCGCATGCGGTTCTCGTACGACCCTCCCCACCCGTCGGTGCGGTGGTTGGTCTGCGCGGCGATGAACTCGTTGATGAGGTAGCCCTCGGACCCCATGATCTCCACGCCGTCGTACCCGGCCTGCCGGGCCAGGCGGGCGGCGCGGGCGTAGTCCTCGATCGTCCGCTCCACCTCGGCGTCGGTGAGCTCGCGCGGCGGGAACGGGCTGATGGGCGCCTGCAGGGGGCTCGGCGCCACCAGGTCCTGGTGGTAGGCGTACCGGCCGAAGTGCAGGATCTGCATCGCGATCCTGCCGCCCTCGCGGTGCACGGCGTCGGTGACGGCCCGGTGCTGCTCCGCCTCCGCGTCCGTGGTGAGCTTCGCGCCGCCTTCGTAGGGCCGCCCCTCCTCGTTGGGCGCGATACCGCCGGTGACGATCAGGCCGACTCCCCCACGCGCGCGTGCCGCGTAGAACTCCGCCATGCGCTCGAAGCCGCGCTCGGCCTCCTCCAGGCCGACGTGCATCGAGCCCATCAGGACGCGGTTGGGCAGCGTGGTGAAGCCCAGGTCGAGCGGGCTCAGCAGGTGCGGGTAACGGCTCATGGGGCCCCTCCGTCGCGGTCTCGTGCCTCTCTGTTGTAGAGGACCGCACGCTCTTTATGCAACTAGTTGCACAACCGGGGAGAGGTGATCCGGGCCACGTAGGGCTACGGCGGGTTCGGTTGTGCGGGCACCCTTCTCGGCGCATTCAGGTGGATGGGCCCCTGTCGGCGGCTTCGCCGGAGTCCTGGGACATCGAGCCGGGCGCCACCACAGAACTCGGCGCGGACATGCAGGACGCCGGGACACAGGCGTCCTTGACCCGCATGCGCACCGACCCGGGCCCCGACGGCATCGGACATCGCGTTCATCGTCGCGGCTCTGCCGACCGTGAACGGCGCCGAGATGGTGGTCGTGGCGGTCCGTGTGGGCTGAGCACGGGACAGCCGATCGGCCGGCCTGCCCGGAGCTGAGCAGGCCGGCCGGTCAGCCCACGCTCAACGACTCTCCAGCCGAAGATGGAGCTCCCGCTCCTGATCCCCCGAGGCGGACGAGAGATCCCGCACCGTGAACATCGAGTCCAACGTCGTCCGGAGCTTCTCGATGGCCTGGTAGCCCCCCTGCGCCTCGGCGTCGACGGAGGACGACAGGGGCGCCGGCGGGGGGCATTCCTGCGCGTCGGTGACCTCGAAGGTGCCCAGCCACACCATCGGCCGGTTCTCATCGAGCTGCTCCGGCACGTCGTCGTCACCCCGGTCGGACGTGAAGCACGCACTCAGTGCGTCGAGGACGATCCGGGCGTCCTCCTTGCTGCATCCGCTGATCTCCAGGGAGACGGAATCCTCGTGCGGTCGCTCATGATCCATCGTGATCGCTCCTTTCTCGGCCATGGCCAGTACCACCGGGTTCCCAGCGAACCGCGCCGCATCCTCGGAAAGGCATCACCATTCACAGAGCACGACCGGCGCCGTCAGTGACGCGGACGGTCCCGGTGGGGGTCGAACAGCGGCACTGCCATCCCGGCGAGCACCAGGCCCGCGGCCACGAGGATGCCCGCGGGCAGCGCCATTCCGGCAGCCAGGAGGGACACCGCGGCGGCGAGGGTCCACCAGGCCCCTGCGCGCCGGTACTCGCGGGGTCGGGCCGGCCGGCCCGACCTCAGCGCGCGGGCGAACCGGGGGTCGTCACGCTCCAGCCGTGCCGCGAGCTGGACCAGGTGTTCGTCGTCGGGCCGGTGCATGGCTCCTCCTTCGGACGGTCCTACCGTTCGCGGTCCGCCCCCACCGCGACGGGGACCGGCTCCGGCGCGGTGTCGTCTTCGGGTGGCCGGGGACGACGTGAACCGAGGGCCCGGGCCGGCAGATGGGTCCGTCCCGCGGCCACCGGGCCGAGAACGGCCAGGACAAGGACATACCCGGCGATGAACGGCGCCAGACGTGCGTCGAGTCCCGCGCCGGCCGCCATCGCACCGAGGATCAGGGCGAACTCCCCGCGGGCCACGAGCGTGGTGGCGATGTCGGCGGCGGGCTGGGCGCCATAGCCGTAGAGGCGGGCCACGAGCAGGCCCGCGACGATGTTCATCGCCACGGTCACGGCCACCGCCGCGGCGACGGGTCCCGCGACGGACGTCACCGTGCCGGGGTCGATGGACAGCCCGAACGCGAAGAAGAAGATCGCGGCGAAGGCGTCGCGCAGTGGGTGCACCAGCCGTCGGATGCGGGGCCCGGAGGGCGTGCCGGCCAGGATGAGGCCCACCATGAAGGCGCCGATGGCGTCGGCGACGCCCAGGACCTCGGAGACACCGGCGACGAGCACCGCGGCGCCGAGGAAGCTGATGACCAGGAGTTCGTCGTCGCGGACGTGGATCAGGCGGCCGATCCAACGGGTGCCGTACCGGGCGGCGGCGGCCAGCACCAGCAGGAACCCGAAGGCCCTGCCCGCCTGCAGGAGTACTTCCACCGGGCCGTCGGCCCCGCTGATGACCGGCTGGAGCGCGGCGAGGTAGAGCGCGAGGAAGACGTCCTCTACGACGATCACGCCGAGGATGAGCCGGGTCTCGGGGCGGCCGAGCCGCCCGAGGTCGATCAGGATCTTGGTGACGATCGCGGAGGAGGAGATGCCGAGGACACCGGCGAGCACCAGCGCCTCCCGGGTCCCCCAGCCCAGGGCGAACCCGAAGCCGAGGCCCGCGCCGACGTTCGCCAGGAGGTAGATGCCGCCCGCTGCCAGGAGCCGTCTGCCGCCGGTGCGCAGGTCGTCGACGTGGAACTCCAGGCCCAGGTAGAACAGCAGCAGCACGAGGCCGAGCGCGGAGAGCATCTCGAAGTCGTGCGCGTCCTCGACCAGGACGAGGCCGGGGGTGTGCGGGCCCAGCAGGATGCCGGCGAGCATGAACAGCGGGATGGTCGGCAGTCCGATGCGGCCGCCGAGGCGGGCGAGGAACGCGGCGGCCAGGAAGGCGCCGCCCATGGCGAGCAGGGTCTCAGCGTGTCCCACGGTTCACCTCCCGCGAGGGCGCGGAAGGACGTACGGGCTGTGCTTCACGGGGATGGATGCGCGAACTCCCTTTGTGGTTGCGGTGTTCGTGCCACCGTCGCATCCGGCCGCGAGGGCCCGCCATCGGTGCCGACCCTCATTCTCCGCGGCGGGCCGGCACCTTCGGTCAGGGGCTCAACTCCTGGTGAAGCGGTACGTCTTGCTGTCCGTCAGCACGCAGAAGCCGGGCGAGACCACGATCACGCGCAGGGTCGCGGTGCGGCGGTCGTAGTCGATGCCCTCCGCCTCGAACTCTCCGGAACACGAGCTCCTGAGCGGCAGTTGGCGCAGTGCCGTGACATGGCCGGTGACGTTCGCCGTGCCGGTCGGGGCGGCGGACAGGTCGATCTGGAGGAGCGGCTTGGTGTAGCCGAAGAGTGTGCCCGCCGGGTCGTCCGACGAACACAGCAGCTGCGTGGCGCTCACGAAGTCACAGCCCTGTACGTCGCGTACGGCGTGGTCGAGGGTGACGGTGGCCGCCTGTGGAAGGTTCGCCGAGGGCGAGGTGCTCGCGTTGACGCCGGGTGTGGGGAAGACCAGGAAGCGGCTCATGGTGCCGTACTCGCCGGACAGCATCCACTGTCCGTCGGGCGAGATCGCGACCCAGGAGTTGTTGAGCGCCTCGCCGGAGCCGAGTGCGTGGACGTACTCGGACCAGGTCCCGTCCGGCGCCTGCACCCGGAACATCTTCGCGGTGCCGGAGTCGGCCTGGTAGGGCTCGATGTAGTGGCCGTCGTAGGAGGCGTCGGGGTCACCCACGTGGTTCCAGCCGCGGCTGGAGACGCCGACGGGGATGGTGCCGATGCCGGTGTACCGGTTGGCGGCCCCGGCGGGGACCTCGACCGAGGTCAGACCCTGGCTCTCGG
Source organism: Streptomyces sp. NPDC031225 (assembly GCF_055570355.1). Taxonomy (NCBI): domain Bacteria; kingdom Bacillati; phylum Actinomycetota; class Actinomycetes; order Kitasatosporales; family Streptomycetaceae; genus Streptomyces; species Streptomyces sp. NPDC031225. Next base: position 30,146 of record NZ_JBVIHJ010000003.1, read on the forward strand.
TGAGCGGGTCGGCGCGGTCGGATCCGGCCTCGGTCCAGGTGTCGGCGGCGGAGGCGGGCGGGGCGGCGGTCATGAGGACGGTCGCCGTGAGGGTGGCCAGGGCGGCGAGGACCGCGTGACAACGCTGTCTGACGCGCAGGGGCATGGATGACTCCTGTGGCTGCCGGGGCGGGGGTGCGGTGGCTCGGCGGACAGTCTGACGACCCCAAGGTCGCCATGTACAGACCAAGTCGATGAACAAAGGGCTTTCGTCACCCCGGCGCACTTCACCGGACGCGCGCCCCCTTGTTGAGAGATGGTGGAAGAACACCACCGCGTGGTTGCGGAGGCGGTTGAGCGCGATAGAACAAGGGGAGTCGGCACCGGGGTAAGGCGTGCCGCGAGAACGGTCGAAGGCGGTTCGTGCAATGGCTGCAGCCGGAATACCCGCGTCCGAAGGCGGGGAGCCCGCGCGCGGCACCGTGCGGCCGAGCGGGCTGCTCGACGTACTGGGCATGGCCTCGGTGGTCACGGACACCGAGGGGCGCATCGTGCTCTGGAGCCCGCAGGCCGAGGAACTGTTCGGATACAGCGCGCAGGAGGCGCTCGGCACGTACGCGGCCCACCTGATGATCAACGAACAGCACGTCGACCTGGTCGTCAAGCTGTTCGCCGACGTCATGGAGACCGGCCAGAGCTGGGCCGGCGCCTTTCCCGTCCGGCACAAGGACGGCAGCACCCGGCTGGTCGAGTTCCGCAACATGCGGCTGCTGGACGACCGGGGCGGCGTCTACGCGCTGGGCCTGTGCGCCGACCACGAGATCGTGCGCCGGCTGGAGCGGGACGTGGCGCTCTCCACGCGCATGGTGTCCCAGTCCCCGATCGGCCTGGCCGTACTGGACACCGAGCTGCGGTACGTCTCGGTGAACCCGGCACTGGAGCAGCTGAACGGAGTACCGGCCGAGGACCATGTCGGGCGGAAGATCGGCGAAATCCTGCCGCACCTCGACGCGGCCGCCTTCGAGACCGCCGCGCGGGAGGTGCTGCGGACCGGCAAGCCGCTGGTCGACCTGCACACGGTCGGCCGTACGGCCGCGGACCCCGACTCGGAACACGCCTGGTCGGTCTCGCTGTACCGCCTGGAGGACGCGCTGGGAACCGTCCTGGGGGTCGCGGGCTCGGTGCTGGACGTGACCGAGCATCATCTGGCGACCGTGGAGGCCGAGACGGCCCGGCGCCGGCTGGCGCTCGTCGCCGACGCCTCCGCCCGCATCGGCACCACCCTGGACCTCGACCGCACCGCCCGGGAGCTGGCCGACGTGGCCGTGCCCGAGCTCGCCGACGTGGCGGCCGTGGATCTGCTGGAGGCGGTGGTGCAGGGCAGGCCGAGCACCCTCGGCCCCTCCGAGCCCGCCCTCATGCGCCCGCTGGCCGTCGAGGCGGCCGGCGCCCCGGAGGCTCTCGGCGCGGCGGATCCGCCCGGGCAGGTGGCCCGGTACGCCGCCGAGCGCCTGGTCACCGAGTGCGTACGCACCGGGAGCCCGGTCCTGGTGCGACGGGTCGGGCCCGACGACCTCACCCGCATCGCCCGTTCACCGGAGGCGGCGGCGCTGCTGGCCAAGGCCGGGGTGCACTCCTACCTGGCCGTGCCGCTGATCGCCCGCGGCGAGGTGCTCGGCGCCCTCGACCTCAAGCGCATCGGCAACCCGGAGCCCTTCGGCGAGGACGACCTGCTGCTGGCCCGGGAGCTCGCGGCCCGCGCCGCCGTGCAGATCGACAACGCACGCTGGTACCAGGACGCCCGCAACACCGCCCTCACCCTCCAGCGCAGCCTGCTGCCCAGCCACCCCTCCGTGACCGGCGGCCTGGAGGTCGCCTCCCGCTACCAGCCCGCGGGCGCGACCGCCGAGGTCGGCGGCGACTGGTTCGACGTGATCCCCCTGGACGGCGGCAAGACGGCGCTGGTGGTGGGCGATGTGATGGGCAGCGGCATCAACGCCGCCGCGACCATGGGCCGGCTGCGCACCGCGACGAACACCCTGGCCTCCCTCGACCTCGATCCGGCCAAGCTCCTCGAACACCTGGACAGGATCACCCAGGAACTGGACCACTCCATCGCCACCTGCGTGTACGCCGTCTACGATCCGCGGCTGGGGCAGTGCCGGATCGCCAACGCCGGGCATCTGCCACCGGTACGGATGCGCGCGGGCCGTCCGCCGGAACTGCTCGACCTGCCCACCGGGGCGCCGCTGGGCGTGGGCGGTGTCGCCTTCTCCACGACCGTCGTCGACCTCGCACCCGGCGACCGGCTCGTCCTGTACACGGACGGCCTCGTCGAGACCCGTCAGCATCCGCTCGACGAGCGTCTGGACGCACTCCTGGAACTCCTCGACGGCCCCGACCGGGCGCTGGAGACGGTCTGTGACGTGCTGCTGCGCACCCTGCACCAGCCGGACAACTCCGACGACGTGGCCCTGCTGATCGCACGGGTGCAGACACAGGGATAGCCCCCTGGGGCGCAAGGGACGGGGCCCCGGGATTCACAGGCTCTGATTACCGCTTTCTTACCGGCTTTTTCCCACACTCTCAGCAGGGCACGGCGTGGGGATGCCGGATGCCGGGCCGATGGGAGCGAGCCGTGACACACGAGCGGGACCAGGAACAGACACCGGGCGAAGAGTCACTGGACGGGCCCGGCGAGGTCCTCACGGGCCCGGGCGGACCCGAACACGGGGGTCTGCGCGGACGCTGGGAGCGGCAGCCCGTGCGGGGGCGGGCGGTGATCGCGGCGGCCACGGTCGGTGTCCTGGCCGTGGGCGGCACGGTCGCCTACGCCGCCGCCTCGGACGGCCCCCACGGCGTGGCTCCGGCGGCGGCGTCGTCGCCGTCGCCGTCGCCCTCGACGTCTCCGGACGGCAGGGGGCCGTGGTTCGGCCTCCGGGGTGGTGCCGTGCACGGTGAGGAGACCGTCAAGGACAGCCGGTCCGGCAAGTGGGTCGTCCGGACGTGGCAGTCGGGCACCGTCGAGAAGGCGGACGGCGACCACGTCACCGTGAAGAGCGAGGACGGCGCCGAGTGGAAGTGGACCGTCGGCCCGGACACCAGGGTGTTCCGGGACGGCACGTCCGGGTCAGGAGCCGGGACGCTGAAGAAGGGCGACACGGTCCATGTGACCGGCCCTCTCTCCGACGACGGAACCAGGACCGCAGCCCAGGTCTTCGTCGGCACCGGTGAGGACGACGGCCACGGCGGATTCCCGGGCCGCGGTCCATGGGGCCGGCCTCACGGGGGTCCGATGGCGGAGGGCAGGGAGTCCTGACGCTCCTCGTGCGGGGCGGCGGGCCGCCGGGACAGCAGAACCGGCGTGGCCAGCAGCAGCACCCCGGCGAGCGCGATCGCCTCACGGGTTCCGACGAGGACCGCCACCAGGCCCCACAGGGCGGTCAGGGCCGCGGTGATCAGCTTTCCGGTGACCGACCAGGCGGAGAGGGTGCGGACCACCCGGTCCGTCGGCGTCATCTCCAGCCGGTAGGTGGAGAACACCGGGTTGAAGACGGCACAGGAGGTGATCACCCCGAGCTCGATCACCATGACGAGCACCAGCCCGGCCGTCCCGGGTCCGATGAAGGCCAGGCCGAGCGGCCAGCACGCGCGCAGGACGCCCGAGGTGAACAGGACGCGGTGCCGTCCGTACCGGGCGACCAGCGGACGGGCCATCCGTGAACCGAGCAGGCCGCCGATGCACGGCACCGAGAAGGCGAGGGCGTACTGCCAGGGGGCGAAGCCCAGCGGGCCGAGCATCAGGACGGTGAGCAGCGGCACGGGCACCATGATCAGGGCGTTGACCAGGACCGTGTTGAAGAACAGGGGACGCAGGACGGGACTGGCCAGGATGCACCGCCAGCCCTCCAGGAGGGAGCCCTTCGCAGCGCCGGCGGGTGCGGGACGCGGCTCACCGCCGCCGATCGCGCGGATCCCCAGCGCCGACAACAGATAGCTGACGCCGTCGGCCACCAGGGTCGTCACCGGGCCGAAGATCCCGATGGCGGCGCCGCCGAGGGGTGGGCCGATCAGGATGGAGGTCCAGTTCGTCGCCTCGAAGCGCCCGTTGGCGACCAGCAGGTCCTCCGGACCGACGAGGGATTTGAGGAAGGCCCCCGAGGCGGAGGTGAAGGTGATGTCGGCCGCCGCGACGACCATCGACACGGCAAGGAGCTGGACGAAGCTCAGCGCGCCGAACGCGTACGCGGCCGGGACGCTCAGCAGCGCCACGAACCGGACGAGGTCCATCGCGACCATCACCGGTCGCTTGCGGCGGAACTCCACCCAGGGTCCGAGCGGCACCGCCACCACGGCCCCGGCCGCGAGTCCCGCGGCCGCCAGCGCGGACACCGCGGCCGGGCCCGCGTGCAGCACGAGGACGGCTATCAGCGGGAAGGCGCCGAACGACAGCGAGGTGCCGAACGCACTGACCGCGTAGGCCGCCCACAACCACCCGAACCGCCGGCCCAGCGACCGTCTTCCGTCCACGCCCGCAACCCCCTCGTCGACAACCTCGCGTTGACCGACGCCATCAAACAGAGTGCCGGGCCCGCCTATCAAACAACCAACGGACCGGACTGACACAACCTCAGGTTGTGCCGGAGGCGGCCTAGGCTTCCCGCATGGATCTCGACGCCGTACGCACCTTTGTCGCCGTGGCGGACGCGGGGCGCTTCCAGGAGGCCGCCGACCGGCTGGCGATCACCCAGCAGGCCGTGTCCAAGCGGGTCGCCGCGCTGGAGAAGGACCTCGGTGCCCGGCTGTTCACCCGCACTCCGCGCGGCGCCCGGCTCACCATCGACGGACAGGCGTTCCTGCCGCACGCCCGCGATCTCCTGAGAGCCGCGGAACGGGCGGCCGCTTCGGTACGGCCGGGCAGCCGGGCCCTGCGCGTCGACGTGATCGGCCGCCGACTCGCCCCCGCGGAGCTGCTGCGCGCCTTTCATCGCGCGCACCCCGGCATCGAGCTCGACGTCGTCACTCTCTTCGACGCCGACGCGGCCCTCGCCGCCCTGCGGTCCGGCACGATCGACGCCTCCTTCCGTGCCGTCCCGCACTCCGCCCGGCAGTCGCCCGACGGCATCGCGTCCGAGCGGGTCTACGACGAACCGGTCCAGCTGCTCACCGGCCCCGACCACGTGCTCGCGGCCGCCCGCACGGTGGATCCGACCCGGCTGGCCGGACACCGCATCTGGATGCCCGGCCTGGTCACCGGCACCGAGTGGGGCGCCTACTACGACGACCTCGCCGCCGCCTTCGGGCTCACCATCGAGGTCACCGGCCCCGACTTCGGCACCGACCCCCTCCTCGACACGATCGCCGACTCCTCGACCCTGGCCACGTTCGTCGGCGAACTGACCCGCCTGGTCTGGCCGTCCGACCAGGACCTGCGCCGCATCCCGGTCCACGGCCCCACGCCGATCTACCCCCACTCCCTCGTCTGGCGTGCCGACAATCCGCACCCGGCCCTCGACGCCCTCAGGTCCCACCTCCGCACGACCCGGCCCGAGCCGCCGGACACCGGCATGTGGGCACCGAGCTGGGCCTGAGGGCAGGTCGGCCGCGGCAGGCGCGGCGTCCTACGTCCTGACGCCGAGCACGACCTGGGCGTAGAGCTCCTCGGAGGCGGCCAGACGGGTCGTCAGGCCGCCGCGGGTGAAGGCGTCGACGGCGGCCTCGGCCTGGCGTTCGCTCGTCTCGACGAGGAGGCAGCCGCCGGGGGCGAGCCAGTGCGGGGCCTCGGACGCGACGCGGCGCAGGACGTCCAGGCCGTCGGTGCCGCCGTCGAGGGCGACCAGGGGCTCGTGGTCGCGGGCCTCGGACGGGAGGAGGGCCACCTCTTCGGTGGGGACGTAGGGGACGTTGGCCGCGAGGATGTCGACACGGCCCCGCAGTCCGGCCGGCAGGGCCTCGAAGAGGTCACCGGTGTGGACGTGGGCGCCTGCGTCGGCGGTGTTGCGGCGGGCACAGTCCACGGCGGCCGGGTCGATGTCGGCGGCGTGCAGTTCGACCGGGCCCAGCGCGGCGGCGAGCGCGGCGCCGACGGCACCCGAGCCGCAGCACAGGTCCACGACGACGGAGGCGTCAGGCACCTGGGCGACGGCCTGTTCGACGAGGAACTCGGTGCGGCGCCGGGGCACGAAGACACCGGGGGTCACGGTGATGCGCAGACCTCGGAACTCGGCCCAGCCGACGACGAGTTCGAGGGGATGTCCGGCGACCCGGCGCTCCACCATGGCGGTCAGTTCGTCCGGGGTACGGGCGGCGCCGAGGATCAGGCGGGCCTCGTCCTCGGCGAAGACGCAGCCCGCGGCACGCAGTGCGGCGACGACGGAGTCGGGAGACAGAAAACGGGGGAACGGTGAGGGCATGGAAGCCGAGACCCTTTCGAGGAAACGAAGGGCGCTCCGGCGGCCACCTACAGGCGGTGATCCGCGGCGATACGAGAAGGGAGCACCCGATCCGACACAGCGTTGATGGGTCTCACCTCCTCGGTGTCTCCCGGCCGGGACCTCCCTCAGCCGGACGGCCACCCTACACCGGCGACGCGGCCCGGCAGCGCCGCCGTACGGTGTGAGTTGTATTCTGCAACCAGCGATGCGAGGAGGCCCGATGAAGCCGGCCACGGCCGTGGAGACGATCCAGCACGAGATGACGGTCTTCGCGCGACGGGCGCGGGCCTCGGCAGGACGCCTGCATCCCGAACTGTCCCTGGTGTCGTACACCCTCCTCGGACATCTGGAGGAACGCGACGGCTGCCGCGCCACCGACCTGGCAGCCCACTACGCCCTGGACAAATCCACCGTGAGCCGCCAGGTCACCGCCCTGGAGCGGGCCGGACTCCTCGAGCGGCGCCCGGACCCGGAGGACCACCGCGTCCAGGTGCTGCATCTGACGGAGGCCGGCCGGAACATCCTCGGCCAGGTCACCGTGAGCCGCCGGGCCGCCGTGGGTGAGCGGCTCGCGCATTGGTCGGAGGAGGACCTGGAGCGGTTCGCCGGGTACCTCGTGCGCTACAACGCCTGGTCGCAGCCCGACTGAGGACGCCCGGGCCCCCTTCGCCTACCGCTCGGCCGGTCGTGCCGCGAGGAAGGCGGTCGTGCGCCGCAGGCGGAAGCCGAGGTGCTCGTAGAGCCGGATGGCACCGGTGTTCCCGGCAGCCGTGTGCAGGAACGGCGTCTCCCCGCGCTCGCGTATGCCGTGCGCGACGGCGAGAACCAGCCGCGTCGCGAGGCCCTGGCCGCGGACGGACGGGTCGGTGCAGACGGCGCTGATCTCGGTCCAGCCCGGCGGGTGCAGTCGCTCCCCCGCCAGCGCGACGAGCGCGCCCTCCCTGCGGATGCCCAGGTAGGTGCCCATCTCTATGGTGCGGGGCAGGAACGGGCCGGGCTGGGTCCGGGCGATCAGGTCGAGGATCTCGGGTACGTCTGCGGGGGCGAGGCGGACCGCCTCCGGATCAGGTGCGGCGTCGAGGCCGTCGTCCACCATCTGGACGCCCTCGATGTGGAAGGTGATCTCCCAGTCGTCCGGAACCGGGCCCGTGTAGCCCGCCAGCGGCACCTCGGCGCCGGGGCCGGCGAGCGCCGCGAGGTCTGCCCAGTCACCGGCGTCGGGCTCGTCCGGCAGGGCCAGCCACGGGGACACGTCCGCGGGGTAGCGCAGGACGCGGCCGCGCTTCTCGGCGAAGTGGGCGTGCGGGCCGGTCAGGGAGGCGAGGGCGGGGTTGTCGAGGACGTGCGGGCCCAGTACGTCCTCGTACGCCGCTTCTTCGTGAAGCCGTACACCGTCGGTCATCGGGCGACCTCGGTCACGGTCTTGCCGCGGGTGTGCTCGCCGGGTCCGGGACACAGCCGGTCCAGATCCACGCCCAACTCGGTCTCCGATCCGCCGTACCGCATGAAGACGTACGCCTCGGGCATCTGCTTCCTCGCTCTCCTCGCGCTGTCACCGGGGCACCGACCCGGCACTCCAGCGCCAAGGAGCGGCGCGCGGCGGCTATTCCCGGGCCTGTGCGGTGTTCACACGACCGCAATGCTCGGGGCGCTGACCTGGGGCGGAGCGCGTACGGCGACAGCGTACGGTTGACGTATGAACGGCACCCGAGGCTTCACCGGACGCCCTCGCAGGCACAACCCCGGGCTCCCGCCCGGCCAGTACGACGCGGGCGACGACTGGCCCGTACTCTCCGCCGAGGTCACACCGGACCTGTCACCGGCCGACTGGACGTTCCGCGTGGACGGCCTGGTCGAACAGCCGCGCACCTGGGACTGGGACGAGGCACACACACTGCCGGAGTCGGCCTACGAGGGTGACATCCACTGTGTGACGAGCTGGTCGAAGTTCGGGGTGCGGTTCGCGGGTGTCTCACTGGACGCGTTCCTCGATGTGGTGCGGCCACATGGGTCCGCCACACACGCCGTCGCCTATTCGCACACCGGATACACCACCAACCTCCCCCTCGCGGACCTGACCGGCGGGCGGGCCTGGATCGCGTGGGAGTACGACGGGAAGCCGCTGCCGGCCGAACACGGTGGCCCGGCGCGGCTGCTGGTGCCGCACCTCTACTTCTGGAAGAGCGCCAAGTGGGTCGCGGGGCTGACGCTGCTCGACCACGACGAGCCGGGTTTCTGGGAGCAGAACGGCTATCACGCGCGGGGCAACCCGTGGGAGGAGCAGAGGTACTCCGGTGACTGAGACGCTGCCCTCCCCCGCCTTCGTCCCCGGCACCCGGTTCGCCGTGCCCGGACGGATCGCCGTGAGCACCCGGGCTGCGGCGACGTGGCAGACCGCCACGCTCACCGAGATCCGCCGGGAGACCCCGCACGCCTCCACGTTCCGCTTCGCGGTGCCCGCCTGGCAGGGGCATCTGCCGGGCCAGCATCTGATGCTTCGGCTGACCGCCGCGGACGGCTACGCCGCCCAGCGGCACTACTCGATCGCGTCCCCGCCCGACGACTCCGGGCACATCGAGCTGACCTTGGACCACGTCGAGGACGGTGAGGTCTCGGGCTGGTTCCACACCGTGGCCGAGCCCGGTGACGAGGTCGAGGTGCGCGGGCCGCTGAGCGGGTTCTTCGCCTGGCCCGGTGACCGGCCCGCGCTGCTGATCGGGGCCGGCTCCGGAGTCGTCCCGCTGATGTCGATGGTGCGGCACCACCGGGCACGTGCGCTGTCCGTGCCGCTTCGGCTGCTGGTGTCGGCGCGCAGTCCCGAGGAGCTCATCTACGCGCGGGAGTTGGGCGCCGAGACGACGACCGTGTTCACGCGGAGCGCCCCGGACGGTGTGCGCGTGGGACGTATGGCCGCCGCACATGTGATGCCGTTCCTGGCCGAACAGCCGGATGATGGTTGGGAGGCCTATGTGTGCGGGTCCAACGCGTTCGCCGAGCATGCCTCGCGGCTCCTTGTGGAAGCGGGACAGCCTGTGGACCGTATCCGGATCGAGCGCTTCGGCTGACCGACGGTGCGCAGGCGCACACCGTCCGGATGTGTGCTCCCCCACACGTGAACGACGCGGGTGAGGGGGTATTACATCCATGTGACCACTCGCAGGCGTGTGTGGTGCGGAGGTCGACATGCGAACCCGGGTGCGCGGTTGGCGCTGGCGGCGCAATCCGCTCAGGCGCCGGTCGGACGTCGTCGAGGCCTGGACGGTGCTGACCGTCGCCCTGCTGCTGTTGCTGGTCGCCCCGCTGGCCGGGGCGGTCGTCGGCCGATGGGCACATGACGACGCCCGCGCGGTGGCGGCCGAGCAGCGCGCCGCACGTCATCGGGTCCGCGCGGAGGTCGTCGGCGAGGTCCCGGACTCGCCGCCCACGGTCCAGGGCGGCCGCGAGCGCTCCTACTGGGTGACCGTGCGCTGGGCGCAGGCCGGGGGCGCTGTGAAGACGGCCGAGGCCCGCGTCCCGGCCGGCACCCACCAGGGCGCGAAGGTCGACGTGTGGTTCGACTCCCGTGGCCGGAGTGTGGACCCGCCACCCGACGGCACCGCGATCTGGCAGCACACCCTGACGATGGGCGCCTGTGGCACGGCCGCGGCGATCGCGTTGATCCTCCTCGCGCACTCGCTGGTGCGCGGTGCGGCCAACCGGCACCGGCTCGCCGAGTGGGAGCGGGAGTGGGCGCTCACCGAACCCCAGTGGAGCCGACGCCGGGCCTGAGACCGCCGCACGGGGCCCGGCCCCGTCTCTCTCACCCTGGCATGCGGATGCCGCCGCTCCCGCCCGGACGATCCCGCCCCCTTGCGGCCTGGGCCGACGTCTGCGCCTGTCC
>NZ_JBVIHJ010000003.1:40534-240693 GCF_055570355.1 Streptomyces sp. NPDC031225
CGATCTTGACGCTCTGCGTCCGGAACCCGTAGCTCGTCGTCCTTGACCTGCGCATCAACGGCTGCCGACCGGCGTCACCGCCGCCGCCCGGTCCGGCCCCGTCTCTCTCACCCTGGCATGCGGATGCCGCCGCTCCCGCCCGGACGATCCCGCCCCCTTGCGGCCTGGGCCGACGTCTGCGCCTGTCCGCCCGGCGGCGACCCGACCATTCGCGACGACCGGCCGACGGTCGGCGATCTTGACGCTCTGCGTCCGGAACCCGTAGCTCGTCGTCCTTGACCTGCGCATCAACGGCTGCCGACCGGCGTCACCGCCGCCGCCCGGTCCGGCCAAAGCCCTGGCGATTCGTCCGACCACCCACGTACGGTGTGATCATCCGGCACGTTCCTTCGTTAAGGCGGTCCTGCATGCCCCTGTTCGACCTCCCCCTCGACGAGCTCCGCGAGTACCGCAGTGACTCCGCCGAGCCCGAGGACTTCGACGCGTTCTGGTCCAAGACCCTTCAGGAGGCTCGCGAATACGACCTGGACGCCCGCTTCGAACTCGTCGACACGGGTCTGTCCACGGTCAAGGTGTACGACGTGACGTTCGCCGGGTTCGGCGGCCACCCGGTCAAGGGCTGGTTCACGATTCCCGCCGAGGTCTCCGCTCCGGTACCGGTGGTCGTGGAGTTCATCGGGTACGGCGGCGGGCGCGGTCTGCCCCACGAGCACCTGCTGTGGGCGTCGACGGGCCGGGCGCACTTCGTGATGGACACCCGCGGCCAGGGCAGCGCCTGGGGCGGCGGTGGCGGCACCGCGGACCCGGTGGCCAGCGGTCCCGCGTACCCCGGTTTCATGACCCGGGGCATCGACGCCCCCGAGAACTACTACTACCGCCGGGTGTTCACGGACGGGGTGCGTGCGGTGGAGGCGGCCCGTTCGCATCCGCTGACGGACCCGGCGCGCACGGTCGTGCTCGGCGGCAGCCAGGGCGGCGGTATCTCGATCGCGGTGGGCGGTCTGGTCCCGGACCTGGCGGCGGTCGCCCCGGACGTGCCGTTCCTGTGCGACTTCCCGCGCGCTGCGATCTTGACGGACCGTCATCCGTACCGGGAGATCGGCCTTTACCTCAAGACGCACCGCGGCCGTTTCGAGGACGTCCTGAAGACCCTCGCCTACTTCGACGGCGTGCACTTCGCGAGCCGCGGCCGCGCCCCCGGGCTCTTCTCGGCGGCCCTGGAGGACCAGACCTGCCCGCCCTCCACCGTCTTCGCGGTCTTCAACAACTGGGCCCACGACGACAAGGCGATCGAGGTGTACGACTTCAACGACCATGAGGGCGGCGGCCCTTACCAGCAGGCGGCGAAGCTGCGCTGGCTGCGCTCGTACGCCTGAGTCCTGCCAGGGAACTTCCCTCCAGTCCGACCAGTCGGTACGTTCGGGAGGCTCGGTTCGCAGCGTCGCGGGCCGGGCTTCCGGCGACGGCGGAGGGCGCATGTCCGAGCACGAGTCATCCGAGCACGAGTCAGTGGTCCACGGTCACTGCGACGACCGCTTCGCGGCGGTGCGAAGGGCCTTCACGGAGAACTTCCGGGACCGCGGCGAACTGGGCGCCGCGGTGAGCGTCAGCGTCGGCGGCGAGACCGTGGTGGACCTGTGGGGCGGCTGGGCGGACGCCGCCCGCACCCGCCCCTGGGAGCGGGACACCCTGGTCAACGTGTGGTCGACCACGAAGGGCCCGACCGCCCTGTGCGCCCACATCCTCGCCGACCGGGGCCTGCTCGACTTCGACGCCCCGGTGGCCGTCTACTGGCCGGAGTTCGCCGCGGCGGGCAAGGAGAAGGTGCTCGTACGGCATCTGCTGTCGCACCGGGCCGGCCTGGCCGGTCTGCGCGAGCCGCACTCCCTCGCCGAGCTCTGCGACTGGGAGCTGACGACCCGGCGGCTCGCCGCGACGGAGCCCTGGTGGGAGCCGGGGACGCAGTCGGGGTACCACGCGCTGACGTACGGCTTCCTCGTCGGCGAGGTCGTCCGACGGGTCTCGGGGCTGCTCCCGGGGGCTTTCCTGCAGCGGGAGGTGACCGGGCCGCTCGGTATCGACTTCAGCATCGGGCTGCCGGAGAAGGAGGCCGCACGGGCCGCCGAACTGGTGCATCCGCCGACCGCGTCGGCAAGCGAACAGGCCGCGATCTTCGCACAGTTGACTCCCACGGCGATCGCCGCACTGGCCAACCCCCTGGCGGGCGCCGACGAGGCGAACACTCCAGGCTGGCGGGCCGCCGAGATCCCCGCCGCGAACGGACACGGCACCGCCCGGGCCGTCGCCGCGCTCTACGGCATCTTCGCGGGCCGGGGCTCCTACGGCGGTCACCGTGTCCTGTCCCCGGAGTCGGCCGAGCGGGTGCGCGAGGGCCAGGGCAGCTGCCGCGATCTGGTGCTGGGCATCGGGCTCGGGAGCGACACGGAGCTCGGGCTGGGCCTGTGGCTCAGCGGGCCGAACGGGTCGTACGGGCCCAACCCGCGGGCCTTCGGGCACGACGGTTTCGGCGGTTCGTGCGGTCTGGCGGATCCGGAGGCGGGGGTCTCGCTGGGGTATGTGATGAACCGGATGGGCCCGCATATCGCCAACGACCCACGCAAGATGGCCCTGGTCGACGCCTTGTACGACGCGCTGCGACAGCGGACCGACTAGGCAGGGCGCCTCGCCACGACCATGCGGACCCGTGGGCTGCCGTCGTCGCGTTCCCCGAACTCGGGCAGGGCGTGCAGCTCCACCTGGAGACCCGCCCATTCCAGGTCCCGTCGCACGTCACCGAGCCGGAAGTCCCGGTAGTACATGACGAAGGGCGGCCGCCACACGGCGTTGCGCACCCGCATCACCGTGTCGAAGCCGAGGAGCATCCAGTAGGCGCGGGACCGGGGGTGGGGTGGGGCGACGATCGGGAAGGCGAAGCAGCCGCCGGGCCGGAGCACCTCACGGGCCTGGGCGAACAGGCCAGGCAGTTCACCCGGCAGGAAGTGACCGAAGGCCCCGAAGCTCACGACGAGGTCGAAGGAGGCGGGGGCGAAGGGCAGGGCGCGCGCATCACCCCGCACCCAGGACACACGGGGCCCACCGGAGCGCGTCCGCTGCCGGGCCACGTCCAGCATCCCGGCACTGAAGTCCACTCCGGTGACGCTCTCCCGGCAGACCCGTGTCAGCACCCGGGCTCCGGCTCCGGTGCCGCAGCACAGGTCGAGCCCGGCATCGAAGGGGCCCGTCCGCCGGAGCGCGGACGCCACGGCGTCCAGGACGGAGTCCGGTGTGCGGAAAGGCGTGTGGTCGAACTTGGGGGCGAGCAGGTCGTAGCCGCGCTCGACGGACGACAGCGCCTGGACGGCGAGTTCGCGGACGCTGGGGCCTTCTGGGCTGAACATCCGCGTCAGCTTAGGGGAGCCCGGTGCCGCAGAACCACGAGAACCCGCTCGCACCAGCGGACGTTCTCCGATTCGAGGGCGATCCCGCCCATGAGCGTGAGGTAGGGGCCGACCCGGTCGGCCTCCGCGAGGTACTGCTCCTCGGTGCGGCCGTCGAGGAGCCGGTCGCGCAGGCGTTCGTATCGGGCGAGTTTGCCGCGTGCCCACGACAGGCGCTCCTCGACGAGTTCCCGTGTGACCTCGGGGTCGGTGCCGTCCATGGCCTGGATCTTGATCAGGAACTCGTCGCGCAGGGCCGCCGGCCTGCGGGGCGGTTCGGCGGCGAAGGCGCTCAGTTCGCGCCTGCCGGTGTCGGTGAGGGTGAACAGCCGCTTGTTGGGCCTGCGTTCCTGCTGCACCACCCGCGCCTCGATCAGTCCGTCCTGCGCCAGGCGCTCCAGTTCGCGGTAGAGCTGCTGCGGCGTCGCGGGCCAGAAATTCGCCAGTGAGGCGTCGAAGGACTTGGACAGTTCGTAGCCCGAGGCCTCGCCCTCCAGCAGGGCGGCCAGGACGGCGTACTTCAGCGACATATGGACACGCTAGCAGTCGGTGATTACCCTACTCCACACCTACTCAACAAATTGATTATGGAGGCTCGATGCGGGCGTTCCGAGAAGCGGTCGAAGCGGGCGACCTCGGTGCCGTCGAGGCGCTGCTGGCCGAGGACGTGGTCTTCACGAGTCCGGTGGTGTTCAAGCCGTACGAGGGCAGGGCCATCACGGCGGCGATCCTGGGCGCGGTGGTGAAGGTCTTCGAGGACTTCCGCTATGTGAGCGAGCTGAGCGGCGAGGACGGTCGCGACCACGCGCTGGTGTTCGCGACCCGGGTGGGTGAACGGGCCCTGGACGGCTGCGACTTCATCCATCTCGACGAGGAGGGGCTGATCGACCGGCTGACGGTCATGGTCCGTCCGCTGTCGGGCGCGCAGGCCCTGGCGGCGGCGATGGGGGCGCGGTTCGACGAGATCGCGAAGGAGGCGCAGGCGCGGGCCGCCACCGCCTCCTGAGTTCACACGTCAGCTCACAGCACGGTCAGGGTGAGCGTCCCTGTGCGGGTCGGGTGGGACGTCAGGGCCGTACCGGGCGTACCGGCGGCGGCCCCTGCGCCGGTCGGCAACCCGCCAGACGCTTGGCCAGGAAGGTCCGCTCGGCGTCGTTCTCCACCAGCTCCAGCGCCCGCTCGTACGCCGTGGCCGCCTCCGTCGTACGGCCGCTGCGGCGCAGCAGGTCGGCGCGGGTGGCCGGGAGCAGGTGGTAGCCGTTCAGCTCGCCCTCCCGCTCCAGTTCCGCGACCAGTGCCAGGCCCGCGTCGGGGCCCTCGGCCATACCGACGGCGACCGCGCGGTTGAGACGGACCACGGCCGAGGGCACGAAGCGGAGCAGTTCGCCGTACAGGGCGGCGATGTCGGCCCAGTCGGTGTCCGCGGCCGTGGCCGCGGTGGTGTGGCAGGCGGCGATGGCGGCCTGGATCTGGTACGGGCCGGGGCGGCCCCGGCGCAGTGCGGTCTCCAGCAGGGCGGCGCCCTCGTCGACCTCGGCGTGGTCCCACGCCGTGCGGTCCTGGTCCTCCAGGGTCACCAGCTCACCGGCCCCGTCCACCCGGGTCTCGCGGCGGGCGTCGTGCAGGAGGAGCAGTGCGAGCAGGCCGAGGGCCTCGGGCTCGTCGGGCATGAGGCGGGCCAGGACGCGGGCCAGCCGGACGGCTTCCGCGCACAGGCTCCGCCGTACGAGATCGGCGCCCGAGGTGGCCGCGTACCCCTCGTTGAACAGCAGGTAGAGCACGCCGAGCACACCGGTCGTGCGTTCGGGCAGCAGGTGGGCGGGCGGTACACGGTAGGGGATGCCGGCGTTGCGGATCTTTTTCTTGGCCCGCACCAGGCGCTGCGCCATCGTCGCCTCGGGGACGAGGAAGGCGCGGGCGATCTCCGGTGTGGTGAGCCCGGCGAGGGTGCGCAGGGTCAGGGCGACGCGGGCCTCGATGTGCAGCGCGGGGTGACAGCAGGTGAAGATCAGGCGCAACCGGTCGTCCTGGACGCCGCTGTCGTCGTACGGCTCCTCGTACCCCGTGAGCATCGCCGCCTCCTGCACTTTTCGCGCCCCGACCGCCTCCCGGCGCCGCACGTCCATGGCCCGGTTGCGGGCGGTCGTGGTGAGCCAGGCACCGGGGCGGCGCGGGACGCCGTCGCGCCGCCACCGGTCGAGGGCCTGGGCGAAGGCGTCCTGCGCGCACTCCTCGGCGAGGTCCCAGTCGCCGGTCACCCGGATCAGGGTGGCGACGACCTGGCCCCACTCCTCGCGGAAGGCGGCGGCGACGGCTTCTTCCGGGGTCACTCCCACACGGGCCGCACTTCGACCGAGCCGCCCCCGAGAGCCGCCGGATGCCGGGACGCGAGGGAGATCGCCTCGTCGAGGTCGGCGACCTCGATGATGTCGATCCCGGCGATGTACTCCTTGGACTCGATGAACGGCCCGTCGGTGAGCAGGACCTCGTCCCCCTGGACGCGCACGGTGGTGGCGTCGGAGGCGGGACGCAGACGGGCACCGCCCTTGACGATGTCGCGGCTGCGGACCTCCTCGATGTAGGAGGTGAAGTGGGGGTTCTCGGCGATCTCGGCCGGGCTCAGTTCCGCGCCGCCCACGGGGGTGCAGATCAGCAGGGCGTACTTCATGACCGGTCCTCCTCGACTCCGGCGTCGAACGCGACGGATGTGTGCTGGTGGGCGATCAGCCACCGGTCGGTGGGCAGCCGGTAGCCGGTGGTCACCCGCAGGGTGCTGTCCAGGCGTTCCCCCGTGGTCAGCGCGGCCCGCATCCGTACCAGCGCGTGGCTGAACGCGACGCTTTCGTCGACCCGGAGCCGGAACTCCAGCACGTCGCGCTCCACGGGCCCGGTGACGGTGGAGAACCACCACTCCTGGGCCTTGCGGAAGGCGTCGATCCCGCGCTGTTCGAGGCCGGTCATGGGATGGAACACCTCGACGTCCGGGGCGTAGCAGGCGAGCATGCCGGTGAGGTCGCGGTCCCGGACGGCCCGGGTGAGTTCCGCGTCGAGGCGCCGGATTTCCCCCTCGGTGTCCTCGTCCTCCCAGAAGGGCCGCACCTCCATGGCCCCGACGGAGGCCACGGGGTGCCGTGCGGCCGCTTGGACCGCCTCCTCCAGGCTGTCGCACTCCAGGATGTCGAAGCCGGCGACGTACTCCTTGGTCTCCGCGAACGGCCCGTCGGTGCGCAGTACTTCACCGCCGCGCACCCGCACGGTCACCGCGTCGGCGGGCAGCGCGAGCCGGTGCCCGTGCCGCCGTACGCCACGGTCTCCGAGCTCCTCGACCCAGGGTTCGACCGGGGCCATGCCCGAGGCGTCGTTGGTGTCGTCGCCGCAGACGAGCAGCATGTATTTCATGGATCCTCCCGGTCCTCATGAGCTTCCTACACCCCACCGACGAACGCGACCGACCCGAATCGACACCCGACGCGCACGAAAAATGAGGAGCCGGAGATCCAGCCCCTCAGGCTGTACGTCGGTCCGGCGACCGCGGACTGCACCGCCGCCTCCGTCGGCGGGTATGCGGCGTGTCACGGCCCGGTTCGCGGTTGGATGACTTCATGACCACTGACGAGCACGAGCGGCTGATGCGGGCCAACCAGGCCAACTGGGACGCCCGCACCCCCGTCCACCTCGGCAGCCGGTTCTACGGCCTCGACCAGGACCTCGATCACGAGCGCTGGTTCGCCGCCTTCGAGTGGGAGGACCTCGGCGACCTCACCGGCCGCGATGTGCTCCACCTCCAGTGCCACCTCGGCACGGAGACCCTCGCCCTGGCCCGCCGCGGAGCCCGCGCGGTGGGGCTCGACTTCTCGGAGGCGTCGGTGGCCGCCGCGACCGGCATCGCGGCGAAGGCGGGCGTGGACGCCACGTACGTACGGGCGAACGTGTACGACGCCGTCGAGGCGCTGGGCGGGCGGCGCTTCGACGTCGTCTACACCGGCAAGGGTGCCCTGTGCTACCTCCCGGACCTGGAGCGCTGGGCGGGCGTGATCGCCCGACTGCTGCGCCCCGGCGGCCTGTTGTACATCGTCGAGTTCCATCCGCTGCTCAACTCGCTGGGCCCGAAGCCCGAACCGGGCCAGGGGCCCGAACTCCTGCTGCGTCATGACTACTTGGGCGGCGCGGGACCTGTCCACCGGGACGCGACCCACACCTACACCGACGGTCCGGCCGTCGACGGCGCCACCGACAGCTTCGAGTGGATGCACGGAATAGGAGAGGTCGTCACCGCGTTGACGGGGGCGGGACTGAATGTCCGGCGTCTCAGGGAGAGTGACGAGCTGCCCTGGCCGCGCTGGCCGCAGATGCAGCGCACTCCGTCCGGTTGGTGGCGGCTTCCCGCACCGCGGATCCCGCTCCTCTACGGCCTTCTCGCCCAACGCTGACGGATACGTGCTACTCTCCCGACAGCGCTTGTGTACGCCCCGCTGTGGGCGCCGGTGCCAGTTCCCTTCGAATCGCTGAACCTCCCGTCGCCTTCCGACCGGATTTCTCAGCTTCTCAGCACCACCTCGTGATCAAGGCCCCCTCGCCCTGTGCGAGTTCGCCGTACCCGAGGTGCTGTTTCCCGCCGCCCGAAGGCGCTGTCCGTCTTCCTCGCGCGGCTTCCCCCCTTCCTTCCGCATGTCCCATGCCTTCCGTCCTCGAAAGGACAGACCACCATGACCACCACTCTCGAAAACCCCCAGGTACAGCAGCAGCCCCCGGTCCGCGCCGTCACCGGCGTCCTCGACATCGACGCGAACGGGAAGGGGCATCTGCGCGCCGCGAGCCTGCTTCCCTCGCCCTCCGACCTCCAGGTCTCCCCCGCACTGATCCGCAGGTTCGGCCTGCGCAAGGGAGACACCGTCGACGGGGTGCGCGGCACCCAGCGCGCCCTCACCGAGGTCGCCCGCGTCAACGGCGGCACCCCCGACACGGGCCGCCGTCACTTCCGCGACCTCACGCCGCTGCACCCCAACGAGCGGATCCGTCTCGAACACCCGGCGTCCGGCCTCACCGGCCGCGTCGCCGACCTGATCGCCCCCGTCGGCAAGGGCCAGCGCGGGCTGATCGTGGCCCCGCCCAAGACCGGAAAGACCGTTCTGCTCCAGCAGATCGCGGCTGCCGTCGCCGGCAACCACCCCGAGTGCCGCCTGATGGTGGTGCTGCTCGACGAGCGTCCCGAGGAGGTCACCGACATGCGGCGCTCCGTGCGCGGCGAGGTGTACGCCTCGACGTTCGACCGCCCGGCCAAGCAGCACATCGCGCTGGCCGAGCTGGTGATCGAGCGGGCCAAGCGGCTCGTCGAGGCCGGTGAGGACGTCGTGATCCTGCTCGACTCACTGACCCGGCTGTGCCGGGCGCACAACAACGCGGCCGCCGGTGGTGGCCGCACCCTCAGCGGCGGGGTCGACGCGACCGCGCTGATCGGGCCGAAGCGGTTCTTCGGTGCCGCCCGGCTCACCGAGGAGGGCGGCTCGCTGACCATCCTCGCCACCGCCCTGGTGGAGACCGGCTCCCTCGCCGACAACTTCTACTTCGAGGAGCTCAAGGGCACCGGCAACATGGAGCTGCGCCTGGACCGCGAGCTGGCCTCCCGGCGTGTCTTCCCGGCCGTCGCCATCGACCCCTCCGGCACCCGCCGCGAGGAACTCCTGCTGCCCCCGGCCGAGTTGGCGACCGTACACGGTCTGCGCAGGGCGCTGCGGACCCGGGACGGCCAGGCCAGTCTGGAGACCCTCCTGGAGCGCATGCGCGAGAGCCCGGACAACGCGACCTTCCTGCGCCGGATCCAGCCGACGCTGCCCGCCGGCTAACCGAGCCGCAGAGCGGCCCAGCCCGCCTCGTCGAGGGCGAGACGGCTCTCGACCTCCGCCGGGGCGAGTGCCGTGGGGACATCGCCGAGGCTCGCCATGGCCGTTGCGGCCATCAGGTGCCCCAGACGCAACGCCGCCTCGGTGTCTCGCCGTTGGAGCCGCGCAGCCAGGTACCCCGCGGCGAACGCGTCACCCGCGCCCACCCGTTCGACAACCGCCGAGTCGGGCGTGGCCACGAACACCTCCTCGCCGTCGCCGGTGAAGGCGACCGCCCCGCGTTCCGCGTCCTTGACCACCACGGTGGGCGCCGGGGACAGCAGGTCGCGGATCTCCCCGGGCTTGCCTGTACCCCAGAGGGTCTCCGCCTCGTCGCGTCCCACGAAGACGATGTCGGCGGCACGCGCCGACTCCAGCAGCACGTCCGCCGGGTCCACGGGCCGGTGCCGCCACAGGGCCGGGCGGTGGTTGACGTCGAACGACACCTCCGGGCCCGGGCGGGACAGCAGGGTCCGCACCAGTTCGGCGCAGCTGTCCGACAGCGCCGCGGTGATGCCGCTGAGGTGCAGCATCCGGGCCCTGCGCAGGTGCGGACGGTGGGCGAGGGCGGGGCCCATCAGGGTCGCCGCGGAGCCCGAGCGGTAGTAGTGCGTGCCGGTCCCGCCGGCGCCGGTGTCCTTGAAGTACACGCCGGTGGGCCGGTCGGGGTCGGTCTCGACGCCCGAGACGTCGACACCGCGTACCGCGAGGTCCGCCAGGACGCGTCTGCCGAGCGGGTCGTCGCCCACGCGGCTGACCCAGGCCGCGCGGTGCCCGAGGGCGGCGAGCCCGCACGCCACGTTGGACTCGGCACCGCCGACCTCCAGATGCAGGGTGCGCTGCCGCTCCAGCGGTCCACCGTCGGACGGCACCAGGACGGCCATGGTCTCGCCGACGCAGACGACCTCGGCATCCGGCTCGTGCCTCACGTGTCGAGCACCCGGTGCAGGAACTGCTGGGTGCGCGCCTCGGCCGGACTGCCGAACACCTGCTCCGGCGTGCCCTGTTCGAGCACGACACCGCCGTCCATGAACACGACCCGGTCGGCGGTGTCCCGCGCGAACCGCATCTCATGCGTGACGACGACCATCGTCATGCCGTCCTCGGCGAGCGAGCGCATGACACCGGTGACCTCGCCGACCAGCTCCGGGTCGAGCGCGGACGTCGGCTCGTCGAAGAACATGATCGCCGGGTCCATGGCGAGCGCACGGGCGATGGCCACCCGCTGCTGCTGGCCGCCGGACAGCTGCGCCGGGTAGGCGTCCGCCTTGTCGGCCAGCCCCACCCGGTCCAGCACGGCCCGGCCGCGCTGCTCGGCCTCCGCCTTGGCGAGCCCGCGGACCTTCAGCAGCGCCAGAGTGACGTTGCCCAGGGCGGTCTTGTGCGGGAAGAGGTTGAACTGCTGGAAGACCATGCCGACACGGCCGAAGATCTCGTGCGCGCGCTTGCGTTCGTGCAGGGGGACGTCGTTCACCCACACCTCGCCGCTGTCGGCCCGCTCCAGGTCGCACATGATGCGCAGCAGGGTGGACTTGCCGGAGCCGCTGGCGCCGATGAGGACGACGACCTCACCGGGTTCGACGTCGATGTCGACGCCCTTGAGGACCTCCAGTGCGCCGAAGCGCTTGTGGACGCCGGAGAGGGAGACCCGGGCGGTCTGCCGGTCCGTGAGGGTGTTCGTCATGCGGTGACAGCCTTTCTCTCCATCCGCCGTACCAGGACCGACAGCGGGTAGCAGATGACGAAGTACAGGACGGCGACGGCGAGGTAGGAGGTCGCCGGGTCGCCGACGCGGTCGATGACGGCCTGTCCCTGGCGGACCAGTTCGACGTAGCCGATGACCACGGCGATCGAGGTGTCCTTGATCAGGGAGAGGTACTGGCCGACCAGCGGGGGCAGCACGATCGCCCTGGTCTGGGGGAGGATCACGCCCACGAAGGTCTGGATCCGGCCCAGCCCGAGGACCCGAGAGGCCTCCCACTGGCCGCGCGGGACTGCCTCGATGCCGGCCCTGAAGATCTCCGCGATGTAGGCGCCCTGGTAGAGGGTGAGGGCGAGCAGGGCCGCGCCGAAGACGCTGATGGCGAACCCGCTCAGATAGGCCGCGCCGAAGTAGATGAAGAGCATCTGGATCAGCAGCGGGGTGCCGCGGAACACCTCCAGGTAGCCGCGCGCGAGCTGGGCCAGGACCGGGATCCGGCTGGTCCGCACGGCCGCGACGAGCAGCCCCACGAGCGTCCCGGTGGCGATGGCCGCGAGGGACAGCAGGACTGTGGCCCGCAGTCCGGAGAGATACACCTCGCGGTTGTCGGAGATGACCGACCAGTCCATCAGGCCTCCTTACGGCGAGGAAGGGCCGGCAGCAGCCGTCGTACGGCGTCCAGCGGCCGGGGTCGTACGGCGGCGGGGTTCAGCGGTGGTTTGAAGACGGCCCGTCCGACGAGTCCGGCGGCGAGCGCGACGAGGTTGGTGAGGATCAGGTAGAGGGCCGCGGCGATGCCGAAGACCTGAACCGTGAGCAGGGTGCGGGAATTGACGACCATGGCCGTGCCGGTGAGTTCGGGCACGGAGATCGCCGAGAGCAGTGACGAGCCCAGGATGATCTGGACGAGCTGGTTGACCACGGCCGGGTAGACGTTGCGCAGCGCCTGCGGAAGCACGATGTGGGCGAAGGCGCGGGCCGGGCTCAGTGCCAGGACGCGGGCTGCCTCGCGCTGGCCGCGCGGCACGGCCTGGATTCCCGCGCGGAAGATCTCGGTGAGGTAGGCGCCGACGTTCACGCCGAGGGCGAGCACGCCCGCCTGGACCGGGCTGAGCCGGATTCCGGCGGACGGCAGCACGAAGTAGGCGACGAACATCTGGAGCAGGACAGGGGTGTTGCGGATGACCTCGACGTAGACGGCGGCGACCGCCCGCAGGACCGCATGGCGGGATCTGCGGGCCGCGGCGCCGAGCAGGCCGAGGGCGCACGCCAGGGCGAAGGCGGCCAGCGACAGGCGCAGCGTCAGCCAGGCCGCGTCGACATAGGTGGACCAGTCCCGCAGGGCGTACGTCCAGTCGGTGAGCATGAGACTCCTCAACGGGCCGTTCAGTACGAGGGGTTGAGCGGGAACGAGCGGCTGACGCCGAACCACTTCTTGTAGAGCGCGTCGGCCTGCCCCGAGGTGTTGAAGTCGCGCAGCCAGGTGTTCACCCACTGGAGCCAGGTGGCGTCGCCCAGCGGCACGCCGATGCCGTTGTACTCCAGCGGCACGACGGAGTCCTTGGTGACCTTGAGCGAGGAGTCCAGCTTGGCCTGGTAGTTGAGGAAGTTGGAGTCCTCGACCATGGCGTCCGCCTGGCCCTGCTTGACCGCGAGGACGGCCGCGGACGAGGTGTCGTACTCCTGGATCCGCGCCTTGGGGTTGCCTGCCTTGACCGCGTCGCCGTTGGTGGAGCCCTTGGTCACGGCCACCGTCTTGCCGCTGAGGTCCGCAAGTGCCGCTATCCCGCTGGACTTCTTCACCAGCATGACCTCGCCCGCGACGATGTACGGGTCACTGAAGGAGACCTGCTTGGCGCGTTCCGCGGTGGTGGTGAAGTTGCAGACGACCGCGTCGACCTTCTTGGTCTGCAGGTTCGGGATGCGGTTGGCGGAGGTCGTGTCGACGATCTTCACCTTGACGCCGAGGGCGGTGGCCATGGCGGTGGCGACGTCGACGTCGAAGCCCTGCGGCTTGTTGCCCTTGCTCGTCGAACCGAACGGCGGGAACGTCAGACAGCTGGCGACGTTGAGGGTGCCGCGCTTGATGACCTGCTGGAGGGTCGAGGAGCCGGCGGAGGAACCGGTGGCGCCGGCGGCGGAACTGCACGCGGAGAGCGATGCGGCGGCGGTCACACTGGCGCAAATCACCATCAAAGGCCGGGTACGGTGACGAAATGGCATGGCGGGACACCCTTCGGGGACTCACGGGGAGAGGGCGAAGCAGGCGGGGAGGTGGCGGTCGTCATCGGCCGCAGACGGTGATGTTCTGCAATGCAAAACCTTGTTTCACATTGCGTTGCGCAGAAGCTAGCCCCGACATTCCTGAACCGTCAACCATGGATTTCGATATGTGACACACCGTTTTGCTATGCAGCACGATAGGATGCGTCGCATGGTCTCCCCCGACGACGCCGCTCCCCGCCGCAACTCCTCGTCCTCACTGCGCCGCGCGCTGGGCATCCTCATGTTCCTCGCCGAGGAGCGGAGTCATCCGCACGGCTCCACCCTGAGCGACCTCGCCACCGGCCTCGAGCTGAGCAAGAGCACCGTGCTGCGGCTGATCGCCCCGCTCAGGGACGTCAGGCTGGTCGACCAGGACCCCGAGTCCGGCCGCTACCGCCTCGGGCCGCAGAACGCCCTGCTCGGACAGGCCTACCTGGAACGGCGCGACACCCGGCAGATCACCTCACCTCTTCTGCACCGCGTGGCCGAGGAGAGCGGCGAGACGGTCCACCTGGTGACCTTCGACCCGCCGGAGATCGTCTACATCGACAAGGTCGAGAGCCCGCGGGCGGTCCGTATGCACTCCCGCATCGGCGGCCGCCTCCCCGCCTACTGCACGGCGACCGGCAAGGTGTTCCTCGCCCACGCCGCCGACGACGTGGTGGACAGGGTGATCGCGGCGGGCATGCCGGCCCGGACCCCGACCACCATCACCTCTCCCGACCGGCTGCTCGCCGAGCTCGACCTCATCCGACGGCGCGGCTACGCCGTCGACGACGTGGAGAACGAACAAGACATCCGCTGCGTGGCCGCTCCCGTCCACGACCACACCGGTGCCGTCACCACGGCCGTCAGTATCTCGGGGCCCGCCGCCCGGGTCACCCGCGAACGCGTCTCGGGGCTCGGCACCCTGCTCATCTCCGCCACCCGCACCATGACCGAGGACCTGGGGGGCACGGCACCGACGCTTTCGCAGGGCTGACACGCGGGCGGCGTGCGGCATCCGGGTGCTCGCGCACGCTCCTCGGCCGGGGCAGCGCGGTGTATGGCCGGTCTCTTCCTAGCTTTGCGGTATGACAATCGGACTTCCCTCTCGGATGGCCGTCTCAGCCTGCGCACTGTGCACGACCGGCCTGCTGGTGTTCGCTCCTGTGACGGCGGCCGCGCACCCGGCCTCCGGACCCGCCGGGCCCGGCGGACCTCGGACCTCGGCCGTGTCGCCCGCCCTGCTGTACCGCTCCGGCACCCAGGTCCGGCCGCACCCGGGCGCGCCGAGGGTCCCGGACGTCTCCGCGCTGTCGTGGGTGGTGGCGGACGCCGGCAGCGGAGCGGTGCTCGCCGCGCACGACGCCCACCGGAAGCTCCCCCCGGCCAGCACGCTCAAGACCCTGTTCGCCCTGACCGTGCTGCCGACGCTGCCCGGGGGCCTCAGGCACAGGGTCGGGCAGGACGAACTGGCGGACGTCGCGCCCGGCAGCAGCCTGGTCGGGGTCGCCGAGGGGCAGACCTACCGGGTGGCCGACCTGTGGCGCGGGGTCTTCCTCAACTCCGGGAACGACGCCGTGCACGTCCTGGCCGGGCTCAACGGCGGCTGGCGTGCCACGGCAGGCCGGATGCAGGCCAAGGCACGGGCCCTGGGCGCCCGTGACACCCACGTCCGCTCCCCCGACGGCTACGACACCCCGGGCCAGGTCTCCTCGGCGTACGACCTCGCGGTCTTCGGCCGGGCGGGGCTGCGCAACCCGGACTTCGCGCGGTACTGCGGCACGGCCGAGTCGACGTTCCCCGGCCGGGGCGGGTGGTCGTACGGCATCCAGAACACCAACCGGCTACTGACGGGCGCCAACGGCGTGGCGCGTTATCCGGGGCTGATCGGGATCAAGAACGGCTACACGAGCCGCGCAGGCAACACGCTCGTCGCCGCCGCCCGGCGGGGTGACCGGACGCTGGTCGTCACGGTGATGAACCCTCAGCAGAGTGGCGGCTTCACCGTCTACGAGGAGGCGCGCGACCTGCTCGACTGGGGGTTCGGCGCGGCCGGCCGGGTGGATCCGGTGGGCTCGCTGGACGCGCTGCGGGTCAGGCCCCGGCCGGGCCCGGCGGCGGTGCCGGTCGCGGCCGCGCTGTCGCCGGACGAGAAGAAGGGCGGGCCGGGCTGGCTGGAGACCTGGGCCATTCTGGGCGCCGCCGGGCTCGGCGCGGGATCGATGGCGATGGCGCTGCGGTCCCGGGCCGGCCGTTCGGCACGGGGCTGAGCGACCGGCAGCCACAGCAGCAGGCCGAGCGTGATCCAGGTGTAGGTGTTGGCGCCGAGGAAACCGTCGACGCCGGACGCGTCGTCGAACCACAGCCACACCACGCTGGTGCACAGCACGCCGTACAGGGCGCCTGCGATCCGCGCGTGCCCGGTCCGCACGAGAACGGCGAAGGACGGCAGCAGCCACACCAGGTGGTGGACCCAGGTGATCGGGCTGACCAGGCAGGCGGTCAGCCCGGTCAGCGCGAACGCGGCCGCCCAGTCCCCCGCCCCCGCGGCCCGCCGGGCCCGTACGGCCCACACGCACAGGGTCAGCAGCACCGCCCCGGCCCACACCGCGCGGTCCGGTTCGCCCAGCCGGGCCAGGATGCCCTGCAACGACTGGTTGGAGACGTAGTCCAGGCGGCCCACCCTGGTCGTGTCCCACAGGGCGTCGGTCCAGTAGAAACGCGAGGCGTCGGGGGCCACGACGGCCGTGAACCCGGTGGCCGCCAGGGCCACCACGGTGGCGACGGCCGCCGCCCGCCAGCGCCGCGCGATCAGCAGCAGACCGATGAACAGGGCCGGCGTGAGCTTCACCGCGGCGGCCAGACCGATCCCGACACCGGCCCGGCGTTCCCGGCCGGTCGCGAGCAGCCACGCGTCGACGAGGACGAGGGCCAGCAACAGCAGGTTCACCTGGCCGAAGCTGAACGTGTCGCGCAACGGTTCGAACAGCGCGAGCACGCACGCGCCCAGCGCACAGCCGTACCAGCCGTAGCGCCGCCAGGCGCGGCCGGTGAGGAGGCGGACGACCACGGCCAGCGCCGCCAGGTTGAGCAGCAGGCCCGCCACGATCGCGGCGCGCAGACCGAGCAGGGCCATCGGCAGCATGGCGACGGCCGCGAACGGAGGGTAGGTGAAGCCGTACGGCGTCCCCGGCACCCGGTAGTCGTAGAGCCCTCCGCCGTGGTGCACCCAGGTGTCGACGGCCCCGTGGTAGACGCGCAGGTCGAACCAGTCACGCAGGAGCGGCACGGTCGCCGTGAACACGGTGACCGCGGCGGCGAGGGCCAGGACCAGCGTCAGCCGGCCGCGATCCGTGGTCGGCGTCCTCATGCCGTACGTTCCGTCGCCGTGGCCTGTGCCGTCTGGTGGGCCTGCACCAGCACCATCAGGGCGAGCACGCCGCCGGAGACGGCCAGGACCAGTTGCCCGACGTCGGCCGCGCCGCCGCTCGGCAGGGTGGCGAGCGCGAGCACGCCCGTCACGGTGGCCACCCGGCGCCGTACCGACGCGCTGGGCGCGGCGGCCGCTATGAGGAACAGGCCCCACAGGGCGTACCAGGGACGGACCGCCGGGCCCAGGGCGGCGACGGCGGCGAGGCTCAGACCGAGGGCGTAGAGGGGCCGGGGGCGAAGGCGCAGCCAGATGCAGCCGATGACGGCGACGGCGGTCACGATGCCGAACGCGTGCCAGGCCGGTACGGCCAGCGGGGCGAGGTCGCTGCCGAGCCGTTCCAGCAGGGCTCCGGTGGCCCGTCCGAGGAGGCTGGTGAGGGCCCAGTTCCCGGACGACACCGGGGTGTTGAGGGCGCCTATCCAGCCGTAGCCGGTGCCCGCGACGGCCGTGGCGGCGACCGTGGTCGCGGCCGCCGACGCGGCGGCGGTCAGGACGGCTCTCGCCGGACGGTCGCCGGCCCGGATCCGCAGCACGACGATCGCCGCGAGCCCGAGAACGGCGGGCGCCTTGACCAGCGCGGCGAGCGTCACGAGCACGGCTCCCAGGATCGGCCACCGGCCCAGTGCGGCGACCAGGCCGAGGCCGAGCAGGCCGAGCATCACGGCGTCGTTGTGGGCGCCCGCGACCAGGTGGAGCAGGACGAGCGGGTTGAGGGCGCCGAGCCAGAGCGCTGCGGCCGGGTCGGCGCCGCTGTGGCGGGCGAGGCGGGGCAGGGCTGCCGCCATGAGTGCCACGCCCAGCAGGGCGACGAGCCGCATACCGAGCAGCCCGACGGGGAGTTCACCGCGGGACGCCTTCGCCAGTGCGGAGGCCACGCCGAGGAACACGGGTCCGTACGGGGCGGCCGTGTTGCGCCACATCGGGGCGACCTCGTCGGCGAGCGGGCCGCCGAGCAGGGCGGGCCCGTGGCTGTAGACGTCCATGTGGGCGTCGGCCATGGCGCCTTGGGCAAGGTAGCTGTAGACGTCCCGGCTGAACAGGGGCGGGGCGAGCAGCAGCGGCGCCGACCAGATGACCAGGACGGCCATGAGCTCGCGCGTGCTGGGTCTGGTGTCGGGACTGCGCACCAGGCGGCCGAGGAGGAGCCAGGCCGCGATCAGGAGGACGACGCCGAAGTAGGCACCCACCAGGCCCAGTGCGGCGCGCGGAGACGACGGGGTGAGCAGTTCCCCCACCGGGAGGGCGCCGGCCGTCTCACCCCCCGCGGCCAGGAACGTGGTGCCGACCAGACCGAGGATCTGGCAACGGCGGAGATCGACGGAAACGGTGGCCAACACATCAGCAGCGTGTCAGGTTCGGGTGGCTGGAAGGCGACGCGGTGGCGACCGGGGTGTGACCGGTGCGTAGTCGCACACGAGATGTCCCACCCTGCTTCGAGCCCGCTCCGCACACCTCCCGCTCAGAACACCGAGACACCCGTCAGTGTCGTGAACCGGTCCAGGGCCGCCACTCCCGCCACGGAGTTGCCCCGCTCGTCCAGTCCCGGACTCCACACGCACAGCGTGCAACGTCCCGGCACCACCGCGATGACACCGCCGCCGACCCCGCTCTTGCCCGGCAGCCCCACCCGGTAGGCGAAGTCGCCCGCCGCGTCGTACGTGCCGCAGGTCAGCATGATCGCGTTGATCTGCTTCGCCTGGCTGAGGGTGAGGAGGCGGGTGTCGTCTGCACGGATGCCGTGGCGGGCCAGGAAGGTGGTGGCGAGGGCCAGGTCGGCGCAGGAGGCCCGGATCGAGCACTGGCGGAAGTACTGGTCGAGCAGGGTCGGGATGTCGTTGTCAATGTTGCCGTACGCGGCCATGAAGTGGGCCAGGGCCGCGTTGCGGTCGCCGTTGGCGGACTCGGAGGCGGCCACCTCCTCGTCGAAGTCCAGGGCCGGGTTTCCGCTCTCCTCCCGGAGGAAGGACAGCAGTTCGCCCGCCGCGTCCCCGGTACGGGTATGGAGGCGGTCGGTGACGACGAGGGCGCCGGCGTTGATGAACGGGTTGCGCGGGATGCCGCTCTCGTACTCCAGCTGCACCAGGGAGTTGAAGGGGTTGCCGGAGGGTTCGCGGCCCACGTGCTCCCAGAGTTCGTCGCCCTCGCGGGCCAGGTCGAGCGCGAGGGTGAAGACCTTGGTGATGGACTGGGTCGAGAACGGCTCGCGCCAGTCCCCCACGCCGTACACCGTGCCGTCCAGCTCGGCCACGGCCATGCCGAAGCTGCGTGGGTCGCAGGCGGCGAGTGCCGGGATGTAGTCGGCGGGCGTGCCCCGGTCCGGGGTGCGTTCGATCTCCTCGGCGATGCGCTCCAGGACCGGCTGGAAGGTGAACGACGACGTCGTTGTCATGATCACTATTGTGCCTCCGGGCAGGTCCTGGCGCGTATCGACTCAGGGGGACGGTCAGGCCTGGGGTGCGCCGCTGCCCGCGAGGACCTCGGGCCGCAGCAGTTCGGCGAGCGTCTCGGCGGGCAACAGGCCCTTCTCCAGGACGAGTTCGGCCACTCCACGGCCGGTGGCGAGGGCTTCCTTGGCGATGTCCGTGGCTGCGGTGTAGCCGATGTGCGGGTTGAGGGCGGTGACCAGGCCGATGGAGTTCTCGACGGTCCGGCGCAGCACTTCGGTGTTGGCGGTGATGCCGTCCACACAGCGCTCGGCGAGGGTGAGACAGGCGGCCCGCAGGTGGGTGATCGACTCCGACAGGGAGTGCAGGATGATCGGTTCGAAGGCGTTGAGCTGGAGCTGTCCGGCCTCCGCGGCCATCGTGATGGCGACGTCGTTGCCGATCACCTCGAAGGCGACCTGGTTGACGACCTCGGGGATCACCGGGTTGACCTTGCCCGGCATGATCGACGAACCGGCCTGTACGGGCGGCAGGTTGATCTCGCCGAGCCCGGCGCGCGGACCGGAGGAGAGCAGGCGCAGGTCGTTGCAGCTCTTCGAGAGCTTGACGGCGATCCGCTTGAGCACACCGGACATCTGGACGAACGCCCCGCAGTCCTGGGTCGCCTCGACCAGGTTGGCGGCGGTGACCAGCGGCAGCCCGGTGAGGGCGGCGAGATGCCGGCGGGCCGACTCGGCGTATCCGGCGGGGGCGTTGAGCCCGGTGCCGATGGCCGTGGCACCCAGGTTGATCTCATGGATCAACGTGACGGCCTCGTCAAGACGACTGCGGTCCTCGTCAATCATGACGGCATACGCCGAGAACTCCTGACCGAGCGTCATGGGTACCGCGTCCTGCAACTGTGTACGGCCCATCTTGATCACATCGCGGAACTCGACGGCCTTACGGGCGTAGGAGTCCTGCAGTACGGCCATCGCGTCGAGCAGTCCCTGCACCGCGAAGACCGTCGCGATCTTGACGGCGGTCGGGTAGACGTCGTTGGTCGACTGGCCGAGGTTGACGTCCTCGTTGGGGTGCAGGAAGGCGTACTGCCCCTTCTCGTGCCCCAGCAGCTCCAATGCCCGGTTGGCGATGACCTCGTTGGCGTTCATGTTGGTGGACGTGCCGGCCCCGCCCTGGATCACGTCCACCACGAACTGGTCGTGCAACTTGCCCTCGCGGATCTCCCGGCAGGCCTCGACGATCGCGGCGGCCTTCCTGGGCTCCAGCAGCCCGAGCTCCTCGTTGGCGAGGGCGGCGGCCTCCTTGACGGCGGCGAGGGCGTCGATCAGGTGGGGGTAGGCGGAGATCGGGGTGCCGGTGATGGGGAAGTTCTCCGTGGCACGCAGGGTGTGCACACCCCAGTAGGCATCGCCGGGAACATCCCGATCGCCCAGCAGATCGTGCTCACGGCGGCTGAGGTCGTTCATGAGGGTGCAGATCCTCTTTCCAACGGGGTGAGGGTGAACGCGCCCCAAAGGGGCGCGGGAAACGGCGCGACCAGCCACAGCAAGCCGGCACCGGCAACGCGACACAAGCAAGCGCTATAGGGGCGCGGGGAACTGCGCGACCGGCCACAGCGGACCCGCACCCGCTACGAAACAGAAGTAAGCACATCCAGGGGCGCGGGGAACGGCGCAACAAGCCACAACGAACCCGCACCCGCTACGAGACACAAGCAAGCACCACCAGGGGCGCGGGGAACGGCGCGACCAGCCGCAACGAACCCGCACCGGTTACAGAACGGAGGCCGCCGCGAGCGGATCCAACGCCCGTACCGGCCGAACCGCACCCACCGGCTCCCCGCCACCGAGCAGCGGTTCACCGGCGAACTCCGTGAGCAGCGCAGGATCGACGCCCGCCCACGCCAGCGCCGCCGCGGCGACCGGCACCCGCGCCCGGTTCGCCCCGTCGGCGATCTTCACGGCGACGGCCCGCCCGTCGGGCAGCGCGGCGACCTGGACCCCTTCGAAGCCGTCCTTGGCCAGCAGCCCCGGCACGGCCCGCATCAGCGCGGCCACATCGCGCCCCGCACCGGAGGCCATCTCGGCGTGCTCGCGCATCGCGTCGGCGACCCGGGCCTCAGGGGTTCCGGGAACCGCCGAGGTGATCCGGGCAGCGGCCCGGGCGAGCCCGTGCAGCGACACGGAGAACAGCGGCGCGCCACAACCGTCGACGGTCACCCGTGCGATCCGCTGCCCGGTCAGGTCCTCCACGATCTCCGCAATCGCCTGCTGAAGCGGGTGCGCGGGATCGAGGTACCCCTCCAGCGGCCAGTCGTTGAGCACGCACGTGTACAGCATCGCCGCGTGCTTCCCCGAGCAGTTCTGCGCGAGCCGCGAGGGCGCGCGACCCTCGCGGATCCACGTGTCCCGGACGGCCGGGCCGAACGGCATGTCCGGGACGTTGCGCAGGGCGTCCTCGGACACTCCCGCCAGTTCGAGAATCCGCCGGGTCCCGGCGAGGTGGCGTTCCTCGCCGGAGTGGCTGGCCGCGGTCAGCGAGAGGAGCTCGCCGTCGAGCGGCAGGCCGGCCCGGACCATGGCGACGGCCTGGACCGGCTTCAGCGCGGACCGCGGGTAGAACGCGGCCTCGATGTCGCCGAGCTGGAAGCGGACGTCCCCGCCGGCGTCGAGGACGACGACGGAACCGTAGTGGGTGCCCTCGATCAGGCCACCGCGGAAGAGGTGGGCGACGGGAGCGTGAAGGGGTTCACGGACAAGGGGTGCGTCCGCGGGGGAACTGCTGTACATCACTGCCTTCTCTTGGAGCGCGTCACACGGATCACGTGTGAACACGTCGGGGTCGGGGCCCGGCACCCGCGCGAGCGTTCACTCGTCGGTGCCGGTGGTGGATTTCTCTGCGACCCGGCCGCGGACGGCGAACCATCCGGCGACCAGGGCCGCGACGATCAGCGGAAGGCACAGCACGGTGGTGCGGCCGGCGCCGCCGTCGGCGTACATGAGGACCAGGACGGAGGCGAGGAAGGCCAGCGTCACGAGTTCGGTCCAGGGTGAGCCCGGCAGTCGGTAGCCGGGGCGGGTGAGGTCGCCCTTCTCGGTCTTCTGCCAGAAGAGCAGGTGGCAGACCATGATCATGCCCCAGGTGGACAGGATCCCGATCGCGGCGAAGTTCAGCACGATCTCGAACGCGTCGGCCGGGACGACGAAGTTGAGGCCGACGCCGAGGACGCAGATGCCGCTGGTGAGCAGGATGCCGCCGTAGGGGACCTGGCTGCGGCTCATCACCGAGGTGAACTTCGGGGCCGAGCCGGACATGGCCATGGAGCGCAGGATGCGGCCGGTGGAGTACAGGCCGGAGTTGAGCGAGGACATGGCCGCGGTGAGGACGACGAGGTTCATCACGCCGCCCGCCGCCGGGATGCCGATGTTGGACAGCACGGTCACGAAGGGGCTCTGGCCGGACGTGTACTTGTTCCAGGGCAGCAGCATCGAGAGCAGGACGACCGAGCCGACGTAGAAGACGCCGACGCGCCACATGATCGAGTTGATCGCCTTGGGCATGATCTTCTCGGGGTTCTCGGTCTCGCCCGCGGCGACTCCGACGAGTTCGACCGAGGCGTAGGCGAAGACCACGCCCTGGATGATCAGCAGCATGGGCAGCAGGCCGTTGGGGAAGACGCCGCCGTTGTCGGTGATCAGGGAGGGGCCGGGGGTGGTACCGGCGACTTCGTGCTGGGTGACCAGCAGGAAGATGCCGATACACATGAAGATCACCAGCGCGCCGACCTTGACGATCGCGAACCAGAACTCCATCTCGCCGAAGAACTTCACCGAGATGAGGTTGACGGTCAACACGACGGCGAGGGCGATCAATGCGATCAACCATTGAGGGATGTCGGAGAACAGACCCCAGTAGTGCGTGTAGGTCGCCACCGCGGTGATGTCGGCGATGCCGGTGGTGGCCCAGTTGAGGAAGTACATCCAGCCCGCGGTGTACGCGCCCTTCTCGCCGAGGAACTCCCTCGCGTACGACACGAAGGCGCCGGAGGAGGGCCGGTACAGGACGAGTTCGCCGAGGGCGCGCACCACGAGGAAGGCGAAGACGCCGCAGACCGCGTAGGCGATGAACAGGGAAGGACCGGCGTCGGCGAGGCGGCCGCCGGCACCGAGGAAGAGGCCGGTGCCGATCGCGCCACCGATGGCGATCATGTTGACGTGTCGGTGCTTGAGGGACTTGCTGTATCCCTCGTCTCCGGCGTCGACATGGCCGGAACGTTTCTG
Organism: Streptomyces sp. NPDC031225; assembly: GCF_055570355.1. Classification (NCBI taxonomy): domain Bacteria; kingdom Bacillati; phylum Actinomycetota; class Actinomycetes; order Kitasatosporales; family Streptomycetaceae; genus Streptomyces; species Streptomyces sp. NPDC031225. Next base: position 63,903 of record NZ_JBVIHJ010000003.1, read on the forward strand.
CACGCCATCGTGCAGGGACTGCTCGCTCACGCCTGGGGTTCGCCTTCCGTGGGGATGTCCGAGCCCGTGCGCGAGGAACGCACGATGTCGGTGAGGGTGGTCTCGACGCGGTCGAGGTGGTGGGACATGGCCTCCACCGCGTCGTGCTCGGAACCGTCGATCAGCGCCTCGACGATCGCGCGGTGCTCGCGGTTGGACTGCTCCCGGCGGCCGCCCAGTTCGTTGAGGAAGGCCGACTGACGCGCCAGCGCGTCGCGGATCTCCTCGATGACCCGGCGGAAGACCGGGTTCTGGGCGGCCTCGGCGACGGCGAGATGGAAGAGGGTGTCCATCGCGACCCACGCCGTGGTGTCGGTCTCCCGTTCCATCCGGTCCAGGAGGTGGGCCAGGTGGTCCAGGTTCTCCGGGGTGCGGCGCTGCGCCGCGTACCCGGCGACCGGGATCTCGACATGGCGGCGCACTTCCAGGAGGTCGCTGGCCGCGTAGTCGCCGAAGGTGGGGTCCTCCACCGCGTCGGCGACGACGAAGGTGCCCTTGCCGGTCTTGGAGACGGTCAGTCCCATGGTCTGCAGAGCCCTGAGGGCCTCTCGCAGGACGGGCCGGCTGACCTCCAGGGTGCGGCAGAGCTCGGCCTCCGAGGGGAGCTTGTCGCCGATGGCGTACTCCCCGCGCTCGATGGCGCCACGCAGATGCGCCAGCACCGCCTCCATGGCGCTGATACGCCGTGGAGGCTGACTGGCTGTCCGGCTGTCTGACAGGTTCACGGGGACGATACTCCGGGCGGCGAGAGGGTGCTGTCAAGGGTGGGCGAGGAAGAGGCCCATGGGGTGTGGGACGGGAGCGCCGCCTCACACCCCCCGCGGTCAGCTGTCGAGGGTGCCCGTGGCCAGCAGGCCGAAGAGCAGGACGCCGACGACGATCCGGTAGATCACGAAGGCGTTGAAGGAGTGCTTGGCCACGAACTTCAGCAGCCAGGCGATCGACCCGTAGGCGACGACGAAGGAGACGACGGTGCCGACGGCGAGGGGAGCCACGCCCACGCCCGCGCCGAGGGCGTCCTTGAGCTCGTAGATACCGGCGCCGGTCAGGGCGGGAATGCCGAGGAAGAACGACAGCCGGGTGGCCGCCACGCGGTCCAGGTCGAGGATCAGCGCCGTCGACATGGTGGCGCCGGAGCGGGAGAAGCCGGGGAAGAGCAGGGCGAGGATCTGCGAGCTGCCGACCAGCATGGCGTCCTTGAAGGTGGTGTCGTCCTCACCGCGCTTGTGCCGGCCCATCTGGTCCGCCGCCCACATCACCCCACTGCCCACGATCAGGGAGCCCGCGACCACCCACAGGGAGGCCAGGGGCCCCTCGATGAGCGGCTTGGCGGCGAGACCGACGATGACGATCGGGACGGTCGCGGCGATCACCCACCAGGCGAACTTGTAGTCGTGGTGGTACCGCTCCTCCTTGTTGGCCAGGCCCCTCCCCCAGGCGGAGACGATCCGCACGATGTCCTTGAAGAAGTACACGAACACGGCGGCGATCGCGCCGACCTGGATGACGGCCGAGAACCCGACGACGGCGTCGTCGTCGACGGGGATGTTCATCAGCCCCTCGACGATCTTCAGATGGCCGGTGGAGGAGACGGGCAGGAACTCGGTCACCCCCTCGACGGCTCCGAGGACGACGGCCTGACCGACGCTGATGACGCTCATGGGATCCAGTTCTTCTCGGGGGACGCGGGTGCGGCGGGGACAGTCCTACTACACCCGGACGAGGACCGGTTTCCTACGCCCACACCGCCTGCGCCAGCGCCACTCCCGCGAAGGCCGCTCCCAGCCCTGCCACCACGCTCGCGACCACGTTGGCGGTGGCGTGGAACCGGGCCCCGGTCTCGGTCAGCCGCAGGGTCTCGTACGAGAACGTCGAGTACGTCGTCAGCGCCCCGCACAGGCCGGTGCCCAGCAACAGCTGAAGGTGGGCACCGGCGGCGCCGGCGGCGACCGCGCCGGTCAGCAGGCCGAGGACCAGACAGCCCGTGACGTTGACGGCGAAGGTGCCCCAGGGGAAGACCGAGTCGTGCCGGGACTGCACGGCGCGGTCGGTGAGGTAGCGGAGCGGGGCACCGACCACGGCACCCGCTACGACCAGCAGCCAGTTCACAACGACTTCTTACCCTTCGTGCCCGCTTTGCCCCGAGTCCGGTCCCGGGTGTCGTCGCGGCCGATGTACCGGACGACCTCGCACGCGTCGAGCGTCACCAGGCCCTCGGTGACGAGTCCGTCGAGCTGCGGCAGGAACTCCCGTACGCGCGTGTCGGTGTCGACGATCACGACGGCCACGGGCAGGTCCTCGCTCAGGGACAGCAGCCGGGAGGTGTGGATCAGCGAGGAGGCGCCGAAGCCCTCGATGCCGCGGAAGACGCTGGCCCCGGCGAGGCCGGCGGCGTGGGCGCGGTGCACGATCTCGCTGTAGAGGGGCTTGTGGTGCCAGGTGTCGTGCTCGCCGATGTGGACGGTCAGACGCAGGGCACTGCCGGTCAGCCTCGTCATGGCTGCCTCCGCTTCAGGACGCGGCGGGCCGCCGTGGAGGCGAGCCACACCGCGGTGAGGGCCGCGAACAGGGTCGCGGCGAGGTAGGCCAGGCCCGTGGCGGGCCGGCCGTGGTCGACGAGTTTCTGGATGTCGACGGCGTAGGTGGAGAAGGTGGTGAAGCCGCCGAGGACACCGGTTCCGAAGAAGGGACGGACCAGGCGGTGGGCGGCCCACACGTCGGTGATGACGACCATGAACACGCCGATGACGGCACATCCGACGACGTTGGTCCAGAAGGTCGCCCAGGGAAATCCGCCCGGCTGTGCGGGCCATTGGAGGGCGATGGCGTACCGGGCCGTGGCGCCGAGCGCGCCGCCGAGGGCCACCATCGCGACCACCGGTGCCTGGCCCCGCCAGAGCAGCTGCCGTGGGGGTCCGGCGGGGGCGCGGAGGCTCTCCGGGACGGTCATGGTCGTGTCTTCTCCTACTCGCCGGGGCCCTGGCACACGGGGCGCGCTGCGTCGCAAGTAGGGACCGTTGGCGGCGCCTTCGCCGCGGTTCGGGTACGGCGGGCCCCACCGCCGTGCCGCGAGGGTGATCGCGGCAGAGAACCAGACTAACGCCGGGGCCCGGCGGGGGTCACTTCGCGGCGGGCGGCTCGCACAGCGCGATGCCGCGCTCCCAGAGGCTGCCGAGGACCAGGTGGCCGGAGGCCTCGCAGACGCTGGTGACCATGCGGAAGCGGGAGCGGTGGCGGGCGAGGATGGGGGTCCCCCCGCTCGAACGTAGTTGAGAGTGGGGGCGGACGATCGTGCCGTCGTCGTCGACCGCGAGGACACCGGCGCTGCCCGTGGGGCGGAAGGGGACGCGCACGGCGGCGCGGGCAGCGGCTCGGCGCACTGATGGGGCGGCGCGGTGCAGCAGGTCGAGCGGGGGTACGCGGGGGCCTGCGAGGGAGACCCAGACGGGCCCGTCGGGTCCGCCGCGCCAGATGTTGTCGGGCATGCCGGGGAGGTTCTCGGCGAGGGCGTCGGCGCGGCCGGCCTGCGGCCCGTCGAGCCAGTAACGGGTGAGCCGGTACGCGCCGGTCTCGGCCACGACCAGGAAGGACTCGTCGGCGCTCGCGGCCAGGCCGTTGGCGAACTGGAGCCCCTCCAGCAGGACTTCGGGGGTGTCGTCGCCCGGCGCCAGCCGCAGCAGGCGGCCCGTCCCGGAGTGTTCGACGATGTCGCCGAGCCACTGGTGCAGGGGATAACGGCGGCTGGAGACGGTGAAGTACACGCTGCCGTCGGACAGTGCGACGACGTTGCTGCAGAACCGCAGCCGCTCTCCCGCCACCTCGTCGGCGATGACCCGGACGGTGCCGTCGGCGAGGTCGACGCCGAGCAGCCCGCGTTCGGCGTCGCACACCAACAGGCCGCCGTCCGGGAGGAGTTCGAGGCCGAGCGGCCTGCCACCGGTGTCGGCGAGCGTCTCGACGCGGGCCGCGAGGGGCTCCGCCAGCCCGTCGACGCGCAGGATGCGGCCGTCCTCCACTCCCGTCAGGACCCGGCCGCGTGCGTCGGCGACGACGTCCTCGGGGCCACGGCCGCCGATCGCGACGTAGTGGCGTGGGGTCAGTGCGGTGGGACGGTCCATGAGCTGCCTGTCCTTCCGGAGCGGATCGCTACCAGCCCTTCTCGAACATGCGCGCCACCTCGGCGATGCGCATCTCGTCACGACGGTAGTACGTGCGCCACCGGATCCTCTTGGTGCGCAGCAGGCCGATGTTCACGAGAAGGGCGAGGTGGGTCTCCGCGACCGAGCGGCGCACTCCCATTTTGCCCGCGACGGCGCCGACGGTGACCCCGTCCTCGGCGGGGTCGATGTGCCGTCGCGGCGGGAAGTGGGCGGCGGGGTCCTTCAGCCACTCCAGGATGTCCAGTCGCTTCTCGCCGACGGGAGTCCTCAGCATCGCGCGCCCCTCCGTCCGGGCCTTCGGCAACCGCGTGTGTGCCCACTGTCCCGCAGCCGGAGCTGCCCTGTCCCGCAGTCACCGAGCTTGTCCGATATCAAACTCCTCTGCGGCACAGGGCCGTTCGGCGCGTGCGGCAGCCGGGAGGGAGAGGCTGCCACGCCCCGAGGAGGTGGGGTCGCCCGCGGCTCGTGGTCTCGCGGGCGGAGAGGAGTCGGTTCAGCCGTCGAGTCGTACGACCCGGACGGCACCCGCCGGGACGGCGAGTCCGCCCGCCGCGCGCTCGCCGGTGAGCAGTTCGGTGCCGTCGCTCTCCAGGGTCACCTTGGCCTCGGCGGCGGTGTGGTTGACGACGAAGACATAGGAACCGGACTCCCCTTCGCGCCGGACGACCTCGACGTCGCGGGGCAGGTCGGCGCGCGAGGGGAGCCGGGCGTCCTCGGCGGCCCAGCCCAGCAGCACGTCGAGGCCCTGGGCGGCCAGCCGCGTGGAGACGTACCAGGCGGTACCCTCCCCGTGCCGGTGCCGGGTGACGGCGGGGTGGCCCTCGGTGAGGCCGTCGGCGTACGTCCACACCGTCTCGGCGCCGTGCGGCACCACGAACTCGGTCCACACGTCGCCGGTGAGCTCGGAGCCGTCGGGGCCGGTGATCCGCACCAGCTGGTCCGGCAGCAGCGGCGAGAACTCCTCGACGGTCAGGCCGAGTACGTCACGCAGGGCACCCGGGTGGGCGCCCTCGTGCACGGCGTCGTACTCGTCGACGATGCCGGAGAAGTACGACACCACGAGGGTGCCGCCGTTCTCCACGTACTCCCGGAGGTTGGCCCCGGCCCGCTCCGTCATCAGGTACAGAGCCGGTACGACGACAAGGGGATAGGCCGACAAGTCGGCTTCCGGGTGGGCGAAGTCGACCGTGAGGTGGCGGTCGTAGAGGGCCTCGTAGAAGGCGTCGGCGCGCTCGCGCGCGTCATGGTCCTCGCTGGGCCGCCAGTCGAGGTTCTGCGCCCACCAGGAGTGCCAGTCCCACAGGACGGCGACGTCCGCCCGGGTGCGCGTGCCGCGCAGGGTGCTCAACGAGTCGAGGGAGGCGCCCAGTTCGACGACCTCGCGCCACACGCGTGTATCGGTGCCGCCGTGCGGGACCATCGCCGAGTGGAACTTCTCGGCGCCCCGCCGGGACTGACGCCACTGGAAGAACATCGCTCCCTCGGAGCCGCGGGCCACGTGGGCGAGGGAGTTGCGGGCCATCTGGCCGGGGGCCTTGGCTGGGTTGCGGGGCTGCCAGTTGATCCCGGAGGTGGAGTGCTCCAGCAGGATCCAGGGGGCGCCGCCCGCGACCGAGCGGGTGAGGTCGGCGGCCATGGCGAGGTTGACGTGGGTGCGGCGGCCGTCGGTGATGAGGTAGTGGTCGTTGGTGACGATGTCGACCTCGCGCCCCCAGGCCCAGTAGTCGACGGAGTCGCACTGGCTGAGCGCGGTCATGAAGTTGGTGGTGACGGGGATGCCCGGGGAGAGACGGTGCAGGATGTCCCGCTCCATACGGAAGTTCTCGCGCATCGTCGCGTCGGCGAACCGCTTGTGGTCCAGCGCCTGGCCGGGGTTGCCGACGGTGGCCGCGGTGCGCGGCGGGTCGATCTGCTCGAAGCCGGTGTAGCGCTGCCCCCAGAAGGCGGTGCCCCAGGCCTCGTTGACGCCGTCGACACTGCCGTAGGTCGTCTCGAGCCAGCGGCGGAAGTGCGCGGCGCAGGAGTCGCAGTAGCAGGCGGAGACGGGGACGCCGTACTCGTTGTGCACGTGCCACATCGCGAGGGCGGGGTGGTCGGCGTAGCGCTCGGCGAGCTTGGTCGTGATGTTCGCGGCGGCCGCGCGGTAAGCGCTGTTGCTGTGGCAGATGGCGCCCCGCGAGCCGAACGCGAGCCGGGTGCCGTCGGCGGTGACGGGCAGTGCGTCGGGGTGGGCGCGGTAGAACCAGGCGGGCGGCACGACCGTGGGCGTACCGAGGTCGACGCGGACGCCGTTCTCGTGCAGCAGGCCGATGATCCGGTCCAGCCAGCCGAAGTCGTACACACCGGGCTCGGGCTCCAGGAGCGCCCAGGAGAAGATCCCGACGCTCACCATGGTGACCCCGGCCTCGCGCATCAGCCGTACGTCCTCGTCCCAGACGCTCTCCGGCCACTGCTCCGGGTTGTAGTCCCCGCCGAAGGCAAGTCTGGTGAGGCCCCTGGGGGTGGTCTCCGGCATGGGTCTCTCCCGTATCGACTCGTTGGGAACGTGCACACACAGCTCCAGAGGTGCGCCGCCCAAGATAACCGCATGTGAGGTGCGCTTGCCAAGTGCCTGACATCCGCATTTGCTGTGCACGATCACAGATCGGGCACACCCTGTCGTTCCCTCGGGCCGTTCCGGCAGCCCCTTCACCGGACCGCGGGGCATAGAGTCGTGACCATGAACAATGCGGGGGGCCGGCGCAGGGCACCGACGATCCACGACGTGGCACGCGAGGCCGGGGTGTCGCGGGGCACCGTCTCGCGCGTGCTCAACGGCGGACACTACGTCAGCCCCACCGCGCACGAGGCCGTCGACGCCGCCATCCGCAAGACTGGTTACGTCGTCAACCGGCATGCCCGCTCACTGATCACCGGGCGTTCCGACTCGGTCGGGTTCCTGCTCACGGAGCCGCAGGAGCGGTTCTTCGAGGACCCCAACTTCAACGTCCTGCTGCGCGGCTGCACCCAGGCGCTGGCCGCGCACGACATCCCGCTGCTGCTGATGCTGGCGGGGGCCGAGGACGAGCGGCGCCGGATCAAGCGCTTCATCACGGCGGGCCACCTCGACGGAGTACTCCTGGTGACCAGCCACTCCGCCGACCCGGTGGCCGAGGAACTGCACAAGGCGGGCGTGCCCGTCGTCCAGTGCGGCAAGCCCATGCGGTCAGGGTCGAAGGTGAGTTACGTGGCGGCGGACGACCGCGACGGCGCCCGTGACATGGTGCGCCATCTGCTGTCGCGGGGCCGCCGCCGCATCGGCATCGTGACCGGCCCGCTGAACTCGCCGGGCGGTGTCGACCGTCTCGCCGGCTACAAGGAGGTCCTCACCGAGGCGGGCATCGAGATCGACGAGCGGCTCGTCGTCTCCGGCGACTACAGCCGGGGCAGCGGGGAGTCGGCCACCGAGCTCCTGCTCACGCAGGCCCCGGACATGGACGCCGTGTTCGTCGCCTCCGACCTCATGGCCCTGGGCGCCCTGACCGCGCTGCGCCGTGCGGGCCGCCGGGTCCCGGAGGACGTGTCCGTGGGCGGCTTCGACGACTCCAACGCGGCCACGGAGGCCACCCCCGCCCTCACCACCATCCGTCAGCCCTACGACCGCATCAGCGCCGAGATGGTCCGGGTACTGCTGGCCCAACTGGGCGGCGAGGATCCGGCGGCGGTGATCCTGCCGACGGAGCTTGTGTGCCGGGAGTCGACGTGAGCGGCGGGCGTGGCGTGAGCGGCGGGCGCGACGTGAGCTGCGGGCGCGGCGTGAGCCACGGACGCGGCGTGAGTCACGGACGCGACGGGCACTGCGTGAGCCACGGACGCGACGTGAGTCACGGACGCGACGGGCACTGCGTGAGCCACGGACGCGACGGGCACGGCGGCTGGAGCCGGCCCGGGTCCAGGAGGGCCGGAGGCCGGGCGCGGGCGTGGTGAGGGGCGGCACGGCGTTCGGTCCTGGGCGGGCCGTCGAGGCCGGGCCCCGGGCCCGCCTGATGGCCTGACCGCCGACACGAGGAACGTCGGCAGAGCCACCACACGCACAAACGGACCCTCCGCGCGCGGGTACGCCACCCGAGGATCCGGGGGCCGCGTCAGCGGACGGACTCAGTCACCGCCGCACCTTCATCGGCCCGCACGCTCCGGAACGACCACGATCCCCCTTCTCCCGGACGGTGAGCCGGTCAGGATCGGAGAAGCGGACCGCACCTCCCCCGGCTTAGCGTGAAACCACCGACGCGGAACGTCGGGAACACCTCACGGAGGAGACACCATGACTGCCGGCCTCAAGACGATCATCTATCCCGTCAAGGATCTGGCCGCGGCGAAGGCCCTGTTCAGTGCCTTGCTGGGGGTGGAACCGTACGCGGACGAGCCGTACTACGTCGGATTCAAGGACGCGGGACAGGACGTCGGCCTCGACCCCAACGGGCACGCAAGGGGCATGACGGGCCCGGTGCCCTACTGGCACGTCGATGACATCCGGGCGACCCTCGCGGCCCTGGTGACGGCCGGGGCGGAGACGCTCCAAGACGTCCAGGACGTCGGCGGAGGCAAACTGATCGCCTTCGTCAAGGACTCGGACGGCAACCTGATCGGCCTCACCCAGGACCCGCAGGCCTGACGCACTGCTTGCACGCACACTAGTTGCACAGTCAATAAATGAACCGATCGGTGTTACCGTGCATGTATGGCGGTGAAAACGGTCGAGACCGGCCTCGAAGAGCGGTGGCGGGACATCCTGTCGGTGCACGCGCGCACGATGTGCGAGATCGACCGCGCGCTGCACCCGCACGGCCTGGGCGCGAGCGACTTCGAGGTGCTCGACATCCTCGCCACCGAGTCGCCCCGCGAGGGGGATCAGTGCCGGGTGCAGAATCTGGTCGGACGGGTGCATCTCAGCCAGAGCGCGCTGTCGCGGCTGATCGGGCGGCTGGAGAAGGACGGGCTGGTCGAGCGTTCGGTGTGCGTGGAGGACCGGCGCGGGGTGTACGTCTCGCTCACCCGCAAGGGCCGTGCTCTGCATGCCGATGTGTTGCCGCTGCAGCGCGACGCGCTGGCGCGCACGCTGGGTGGTTGAGCGCGCTCTGACAGCGCCCCGGTGCGCGGTCCGGTCGCACGGCTCACCTGACAGAGGGGCGTCGCACCTTCTCGCTCAGGCCAGCAGGTCCCGCACCGCTCCGAACGCCGCCTCCACCGTCGCCGGGTCCGCGCCCGGGCGGGCCAGCGCGCTCATGGAGATCGGGGAGACCTCGGGCAGGCCCGCGTACGGGGTCAGACCGTCGGGGGCAGGACCCACCGCCGCGAGCAGCGCCACGCCCTGGCCGGTGCGGGCGATGTCCAGGACGCCCGCGAGATAGCCGGCGTCTCCGACGACCGCGGCGGGCACCCCGCGCGCCGCGAGCGTCGAGATGGCGCGGCGCCGGATCGCGCACGGGTCCTCGATGGCCACCAGCGGCACCGGAGCGGGCGCTCGTGGCGGCTCCCAGCCGGGCACGGCGTGCCAGCGCAGCGGCAGACCCCCGACGCGGGTGCCCTCGGTCGCCGCGGCCTCGGTGACGTACACCGCGACATCGACGCTGCCGCGCTCCACGGCCTCCACGAGCCGGGCGGAGCGGTCGATGCGGAAGCGGACCCGGCAACCGGGGCGCACCGCCTCGACGGCGGCGGTCAGCAGAGGCAGGAACTGGTCGGCGGCGTGCTCGGTGGAACCGATCGTGACCGTGTCGCCGTCGGCACCGAGGAGTGTGCGTACGGCCTCGTCGTGAACGGCGAGGATCCGGCGGGCCTGTTCGACCAGCAGCCGTCCCTCGGTGGTGAAGCGGGTGCCACGGCCCTCGCGCTCGACCACGGGGTGCCCCAGGATCTTCTCCAGCTTGCGCACGTGCTGACTGACCGCGGACTGGCTCAGGGCGAGAACCTGGGCGGCGCGATGGAAGCCGCCGCAGTCGGCTATCGCGGTCAGACTGCGCAGGGCCACGATGTCCAGGACGGCTTGGGGCATGCCGTGACCCTAGCCGTTCGGGGCGATCGATCGCGATCGCTGATCGGTTTCGATGCGGAATCGTCGTTGGACGCGGCCCGTCACGGTCGGTCATCATGAACGCATGCTGCACGCGACCACCACTGCTGCCCTTCTGACGCAGCGCCGAGTCATCGACTTCGGCGTGGCGTGCAGCGCGCGCTGTCGCTGACATCCCTGCGGCGCCCGGCCGCCTCTTCCCGAGACGCTCACGTCTTGTTCTCGCGCTGATCGCGTCTACCCCGAACTGACACGTGACAGCGCCTCCTGTCTGCATTCTTTTCCCCGCTCCGACACGGGAGTTGCCCCCTCATGCCCTCCTCCTTCTCCTGGGACGAACCCGAAGGTCTCGCCGCACGCGGCACGCTGATCGTGCTGGCCGGCCGCGGCGAACACGGCGGTGTGTACGAGCGGTTCGGCCGCCGGCTCGCCTTCGACGCCTACCGGGTCCGCGCCCTCGGCGACGCGACCGCCGACCCCTCCGTGCTCGACGAGGCGGCCAAGCTGCTCGCCGACGAGTCGCTGCCCGGCCCGAAGGTGCTGGTCGGTTCGGACACCGGCGCGCTCCACGCGGCCCGGCTGGCCGTCGAGCAAGCGGCGGACGTCGACGCCCTGATCGTGGCCGGTCTTCCCACCTCACCCTGGACGTCCGGGAGTTGGGAGGCCGAGGTCGAGGCCCGCACCGCCTGCCCCACCCATCAGGGACGCCTGACGAACGACCCGGACTTCCGGCGGGCCGCCCTCGACGCGGCCCCCGAACTGCCCACCCTCCGCCTGGACCGCGTGCAGGTCCCCGTCCTGGCCCTGCACGGACAGGACGACAGGGTGAGCCCGGTCGACGAGGCACTCGCCGCCTACGCGGGGGTGCGCACGGTCCTCTTCCGCGGAGGTCGGCACGACGTCCTCAACGACGCCCTCCACCGCACCGTCGCCGCCACGATCGTCCTCTTCCTGGAGCGGCTGCGACTGTCCACCGAGCTGCCGCCGATCGCCGAGGAGCGGGCATGACCGTCACCACCTCCGTCGCGGAACTCCGCGCACTGCTTGCCTCCGGCACTCCCCCGGCGTTGCTCGACGTCCGCTGGGCGCTCGGCGACCCGCACGGCCGCGAGCACTACGCCGAGGGACACGTCCCGGGCGCGGTCTACGTCGACCTGGACACGGAACTCGCGTCCGCCCCGAGCCCCGAGGGCGGCCGGCATCCGCTGCCGTCGATCGAGGACCTGCAGAAGGCGGCGCGCCGGTGGGGCATCCGTCAGGGCCAACCCGTCGTCATCTACGACGACCTGGGCAACACGGCTGCCGCTCGGGCCTGGTGGCTCCTGCGGTACGCGGGTCTGGGCCGCGTGACGCTGCTCGACGGGGCGCTCGGTGCCTGGCGTGCCGCGGGGCTGCCCCTGGAACAGGGGCAGCCGGCCGATCCGTCACCGGGTGACGTCGTCCTGCGGGCGGGCGGACTCCCGGTGGCCGACGCGGACACGGCCGCCGAACTCGCGGTCTCCGGGCTTCTGCTGGACGCCCGGGCGGGTGAGCGTTATCGCGGCGAGGTGGAGCCGGTGGATCCGCGCGCGGGGCACATCCCGGGTGCGGTGTCCGCGCCGACCGGCGAGAACCTCGCGGCGGACGGCACCTTCCTCCCGGCCGAGGAGCTGCGCAAGCGGTTCGAGGAGCGCGGTGCCGCCACGGCGCGGCGCATCGGCGTGTACTGCGGCTCGGGCGTCACCGCGGCCCACCAGATCGCCGCCCTGGAGATCGCCGGGTACGAGGCCGTCCTCTTCCCGGGCTCCTGGTCCGCCTGGTCGGCCGACCCGGCGCGCCCGGCAGTGAAGGGAAGCCGACCATGACGACGAACTCACCGGTGCTGCGGGCCGCCTCGGCGCCACCCGCTCGGGTCACCATCCGCGGCACGTCGAAGAGCGGCAGCCGCTTCACGGTCCCCCGTTCCGTGCGCAGGGCCGCGGGACCCGTCGGTCTGGTCCTGCTGTGGTTCCTGACCTCGGCGACCGGAGTCCTGCCGGAGACGGTGCTGGCCTCCCCCGTCGATGTCGTCCGGCAAGCCTTCGAGCTCACGAAGAACGGCGAACTCCCCAGCGCCATCGCCGCGTCGGGGCGCCGTGCCGCCACCGGCTTCGTGATCGGAGCGGCGATCGCACTGACCCTGTCCCTCCTCGCCGGGCTGTTCCGGCTCGGCGAGGACGTCATCGACTCCTCGATGGGCATGTTCCGGGCGATCCCGTGGGTGGGCCTGATCCCGCTGTTCATCGTCTGGTTCGGCATCGAGGAGACCCCGAAGATCGCCCTGGTCGCACTCGGTGTGACGTATCCGCTGTACTTCAACATCTACGGCGGCATCCGCTCCACCGACGCCCAACTCGTCGAAGCGGCACGGATGATGGGTCTGGGCCGACTCGGCCTGATCACGTACGTGATCCTGCCGAGCGCGCTGCCCGGCGCCCTCGTGGGGCTCCGGTACGCGCTGTCCACCGCCTGGCTTGCGCTGGTCTTCGCCGAGCAGATCAACGCGGACGCGGGGCTCGGCTATCTGATGAGCAACGCCCAGCAGTACTTCCGCACGGACGTCATCGTGCTCTGCCTCGTCGTGTACGCGCTGCTCGGTCTCGCGTGCGACTTCGCCGTACGGATCCTTTCCCGCCGTCTGCTGACCTGGCGGGCCAACTTCGAGGGCGGGGCGTAGACATGGCCAACAGCGTGGAGATCCGGGGGCTTTCGCGGGCCTTCGACGGCAACACCGTGCTGCACGACCTCGATCTCGACATCCGTGAGGGCGAGTTCGTGGCCCTGCTCGGGCACAGCGGGTGCGGGAAGTCGACACTGCTGAGGATCCTCGCCGGGCTCGACGAGGAGATCGGCGGCGAGGTCACCGTGCCCGCCCGCCGCAGCGCCGCCTTCCAGTCACCGCGGCTGCTGCCCTGGCTGAAGGTGTGGCGCAACGTGGTTCTCGGGCTGCCCGGCAGGCCCGACCGGCAGCTGGCCCGAAAAGCCCTCGACGAGGTCGGGATCGCGGACCGCGCGACCGTCTGGCCCAAGACGCTCTCCGGCGGTCAGGCCCAGCGTGTCTCCCTGGCCCGCGCCCTGGTCCGCGAGCCCGAACTGCTGCTCCTGGACGAGCCGTTCGGCGCTCTGGACGCCCTGACCCGGGGCAGGGTGCAGCAGTTGGTCGCCGAGCTGTGGCAGCGGCACGGCTGCGCGATCCTCCTGGTCACCCACGACGTCGAGGAGGCGCTCCTGCTCGCCGACCGCGTGCTGGTGATGGACAGGGGCCGGATCGCCCACGAGCTCACCGTCGACCTGCCCCGCGCCCGTGACCTGACCGCCCCCGAGTTCGTCTCCCTGCGCGCCCGCCTCCTGAACTGGCTCGGCGTGACCCGCACTCTGGAAGGAACCCCTTCGTGATCCGCAGACTCGCCACCGCCGCACTGGGCTTCTCCGCACTGCTGGCGCTGACCGCCTGCGGCGCCGACTCCTCGGCGGACGCATCCACGTCGAAGCAGGTCACCCTCACCATCGGGGACCAGGCCAAGACCCTCCAGACCATCGTCGCCGCCTCGGACGCCCTCAAGGGCGCCAAGTACAAGGTGAAATGGGCCGAGTTCGAGGGCGCCGCACCGCTCTACCAGGCCGTGCAGGCGGGTGCCGCCGACACCGGCTACTCCGCCGACCTGCCGGCGCTCCAGGCACTCAGCGGCGGTGTGCGGATCAAGAACGTGGCCGCGCTGCAGAACGACGGCACCCACGTCGGCATCGTGGTCCGCAAGGACTCCGGCATCGACAGCGTGAAGGACCTGAAGGGCCAGAAGGTCGTGGTGTCCTCCGCCAAGGGCAGCATCGCGGAGTACCTGCTGGCCAACGTGCTCAAGCAGAACGGCCTGAGCTACAAGGACGTCAAGGTGCAATACCTGCTGCCGACCGACGCACAGGCCGCCTTCGCCTCCGGGAAGATCAAGGCCTGGGCGACCTTCGGCGTCTACCAGGCCGTCGGCCTGGAACAGGGCGGCAAGCTGCTGATCGACGGCGCGGACGGCCGGGTCAGCGGCATCGGGTTCATCAACGCCTCCGACAAGGCCCTCGCCGACTCCGCGAAGAAGGCCGCGCTGGCCGACTTCCTCAAGCGCCTCGGGACGGCCCTGACCTGGACGAGCACCCACCGGGACGACTACGCCAAGGCCATCGAGACCCGCAACGGCGCCGACGCCACCGTGGCGAAGACGCTGGCCTCGGCTGCCTACGGCAAGGTCCTGCCGATCACCGACGACGTGAACAGCACTGTCCAGGGCGTGGCCGACCTCATGAACGGCATCGGGGTCCTGGACCCGAACGTCGACGTGGCGAAGTCGGCCGACACGTCGCTTCTCAAGTAGTCGCCGCCGCAAGGGAGTTCTCATGCCTGTCGAGTTCATCAGCGCCGTCCACACCGACAGCGGGGCCTCGGGTCCCGCCGCCGCGAGCCGCACCGGCTTCGACCGCGACCACCTGCGCAGGTACGCCCGCGCCCTGGACGACGGCGGCTTCGACCACACCCTGGTCGCCTACCACTCGGCGTCCCCGGACGCCTTCCAGATCGCCCAGTTCGTCGCCACCCACACCGAGCGCATCCGCCCGATCCTGGCACACCGGCCCGGTGTCGTCCTCCCGACCCACGCGTCCCGGGCCCTCGCCACCCTGGATCAGATCAGCGACGGGCGGCTGTCCGTCCACATCATCTCCGGAGGGAGTGACGAGGAGCAGCGCCGGGAGGGCGACTACCTCAACAAGGCCGAGCGGTACGAGCGTTCGGACGAGTACATCCAGATCCTCAGGAAGGTGTGGCAGTCCGATGGGCCGGTGTCCCACGAGGGCAAGCACTTCAGGTTCGAGGGCTACTACTCGGACGTGAAGCCGGTGAACGGGCTGATCCCCATCTCCGTCGGCGGCTCCTCCCAGGACGCCTACCGGGTCGGCGGGCAGCAGGGCGACATCTTCGGCCTGTGGGGTGAGCCGCTGAAGGAGACGTCCGACCAGATCGCCGCCGTGAACGCCGTCGCCGACGCGGCAGGGCGCCCGCATCCCCGTATCTGGGTGTCGTTCCGCCCGATCATCGCCCCCACCGACGAGCTGGCCTGGGAGAAGGCCCACCGCACGCTCGGCGCCCTCAAGGACCAGGCGAAGAACACCGAGTTGCTGCGGCACTACCGCACCACGGGCCGCCCGGCCAACGTCGGCTCCCAGCGGCTCCTCGACATCGCCGACCGCGGTGAGGTCCACGACCGCTGCCTGTGGACCGCCCCCGCGGTGGCCACCAACGCGGCCGGCGCCTCGACTGCCCTGGTCGGCTCCCCGGAGACGGTCGCGAAGGCCCTGCTCGACTACGTCGACATCGGCTGCGACCTGCTGTCGATCCGCGGCTACGACCCGCTGAACGACGCCATCGACTACGCCCGTCACGTCCTGCCGCTGGTCCGGCAGGAACTCGCCCACCGCGCCGCCGGCGCCCACGCAGCCTGATGGAGGGCCCGTGTTGTTCCGCCGTTCCCTGCGCACGTCCGCCGCCGTGATCGCCCTGCTCCTGCCTTTCGCGACTGCCTGCGGCGGCGACGCCCGGGCCGAGTCCCCCACCGTCACCCTCAGAGTCGGCGCGACCGGCTGGAAGGTCGAGGAGGCGGTGCTGAAGTACGCCCACCTCGACGACACCCCCTACCGGGTCAAGTGGAGCCTCTTCCAGGGCGGCGACCAGCAGCTCCAGGCCGTCCGCGCCGGAGCCCTCGACCTTGCCTCCTCCAGCGAGATCCCGCCGGTGTTCGCCGCCGCCGACGGCCACCCCAACTTCAAGGTCGTCGCCGTGCAGAAGGGCGCGACCCTGAACCAGGAGGTCGTCGTCCCCAAGGACTCGAAAGTGACCGACATCGCCGGCCTGAAGGGCAGGAAGGTCGGCTACGTGCAGAACACCACCGCCCACTACTTCCTGTACGAGCTGCTGAAGCGGGCCGGCCTGAAGTGGTCCGACATCGACGCCAAGCCACTGCTCCCCAACGACGGTCTGGCGGCCCTGAACGGCGGCAGCATCGACGCCTTCGCCTCCTACGGCACCTCGGTCATCACCGCCCACCAGCAGGGCGCCACCACGGTCGGCTCCGGCAAGGACATCCTGTCCGGCAACTTCCTCTGGTCGGCGCGGGACAGCGTGCTGAAGACCCCCGCGCAGAAGGCGGCGGCCGCCGATCTGATCGCACGGATCACCAAGGCGTACGCCTACGTCCGCGACGGCCACCTGGACGGATTCGCCCAGGTCACCGCCGACGCCACCCACCAGCCCCTCGCCCAGGCGAGGAAGGACCTCACTGACGCCCAGGCCCAACGTCCCACCCAGGCCCGCACGGTGGGCGACGACACGGTCGCCTCGCAGCAGAAGGTCGCCGACGTGTTCACCGAACTCGGAGCGCTGAAGGAGCACTTGGACGTGAAGTCGTTCTGGACCACGGCACTGAACGCCGATCTGGAGAAGGCCCTGTGACCCGGCCTCACGAGCGCATCGCCGAACTGGCCGCCGAGTACGACCGATCCGCCGCCTTCCCCGCCGAGTCCCTGCGCATCACCCACGAGGCGGGGCTGCTCACCGCCACCATCGGCGAGCAGTACGGCGGCCGGGGCGCGGGCGTGGAGGAGAGCGCGCGCATCCTGCACTCGCTGGGGCAAGGCGACCCGTCCGTGGCCCTGATCGCGGCGATGACGCTCACCAACCACGCCCGTCAGGCCGTACAGCCGCACTGGCCCGAGGAGTTGTACGCGCGCGTGGTGAAGGAGTCGTTCGCGCGTCCCGTGCTGCTCAACCACGCGCGCGTGGAGCCCGATCTGGGCTCCCCCGCGCGGGGCGGGCTGCCCGCGACCCGGGCCAGGCGGACCGCGGACGGGTGGGCGGTCTCGGGGACCAAGCGGTTCGTGACGGGGGCCGAGGGGCTCGACTGGTTCCTGGTGTGGGCGACCACCGACGAGGACGAGCCGCGGGTGGGCACCTTCCTGGTGGCCGGCGACTCGCCCGGCATCGAGATCACCGGCCGCTGGGACCAGTTGGGGCTGCGGGCGAGCGGCAGTCACGACGTGACCTTCCGGGAGGTCGAGGTGCCGTACGAGCACGTGATCGGGATCGGGCCGCACGGTCCCGCCGCCGAGCAGGACAACCGGGCGGGCGCCTCGCTCCATCTCCCGCTCGCCGCCCTCTACCTGGGAGTCGCACGGGCCGCGCAGGAGTTCTTCCACACCTTCGCCCACGCACGCGTGCCCGCCAACCTCGGTCACCCGGTGGCCCGTACGGAGCGCTTCCGCCGTACGGCCGGGGAGATCGAGGTGCTGCTGGCCGCCGCCGAGCAGCTGGTGTTCGACGGGGCCGCGAGGCTGGACGTCGGCGACCTCTCGTACACGCCCGAACAGGCCCTGGGCGCGCGGGTGCTGGCGGACCGGCACGGGGTGCGGGCCGTCGAGGCGGCCGTACGGCTGCTGGGGAACCCGGGGCTGTCCCGGGGCAACCCGCTGGAGCGGCACTTCCGGGACATCCAGTGCGCCCCCGTGCACGCGCCCCAGGAGGACATCTCCCTGCTCGCGATCGGCACGAAGGCGCTGAACCCATGACGGCGGCACCCGAGACCACCGTGTCGGCACGGTTCCTGGGGCTCCTCGCCCGTGACCTGCCGCCCGACCGGCTGAGCACGGACCCGGACGTGCTCGCCGCCCGCGCCACCGACCGCTCGGGCACCCGGCACGCGGGCGAACCGCTGGCCGTGGTGCACGCCCGCAGCACGAGGGACGTGACGGTCGCGCTCGGACACGCCCACCAGCTGCGGGTCCCGGTCGTACCCCGGGGCGCGGGAACAGGGCTGTCGGGAGGGGCGACCGCCGGCGAGGGCGTCCTGGTGCTGGATCTCTCCGGTATGAACCGTGTGCTGGAACTCTCGGCCGACGACCAGCTCGCCGTCGTCGAACCGGGCGTGATCACCGCCGAGTTGGACCGGGCCGCGAGTGTGCACGGGCTGCGCTATGCGCCGGATCCGGCGAGTGCGGCCCTGTCCACGATCGGCGGGAACATCGCGACCAACGCGGGCGGACTGCGGTGCGCGAAGTACGGGGTGACCCGGGACAGCGTGCTGGGGCTTGAGGCGGTGCTGGCCGACGGGACGGTGATCAGCACGGGCCGCCGGACGGTCAAGGGCGTCACCGGCTACGACCTCACCGCACTCCTGACCGGCTCCGAGGGCACCCTCGCGGTGATCACCTCGGCAACGCTGCGGCTCAGGCCCGTCCCGGTGGCGACCGCCACGATCGCCGCGTGGTTCTCCTCGTTCGAGGCGGCTGCCGAGGCGTCGTACGCCATCGCCCGGGCGGGCGTCGAACCCGCGCTGGCCGAACTCGTGGACGGGCCCGTTCTGCACGCCGTCGACCCGGCGCTGCGGGAGCGGGGCGCCGCGCTGCTGGTGGTGCAGTGCGACGGGGCGGGTGCGTCGGCCGAGGCGGCGGCCGTGGTCCGGCTCCTCACGCCCCTCGCCTCGACGGTGGAGGCGACGGAGGACCCCGCCGAGGCCGACGCGCTGCTGGCCGCCCGCAGGCTCGCGTTGCCCGCGCTGGAGCGGCTGGGCCGCCCGCTGATCGAGGACATAGCGGTGCCGCGCTCCCGGCTCGCCCAGGCCGTGCGGGAGATCCGGACGATCTCGGCCCGGCACGACGTGCCCGTGTTCACCATCGCGCACGCGGCGGACGGCAACCTGCACCCGATCATCGTCGTCGACCCGGCCCTGGACCGGCTGCCGGACGCGGCATGGGAGGCGGCCGGCGAGATCTTCGCCCTGGCGCTCCGGCTCGGCGGCACGCTGACCGGCGAACACGGCGTGGGAGTGCTCAAGCGGCAGTGGGTGGCCGAGGAACTCGGGCCCGCCGCGCACTCCCTGCAACGGCGGATCAAGGAGGTGTTCGACCCACGGGGCATTCTCAACCCCGGAAAGGCGCTGTGAAACCCTGGCGCTCCCCGCCGGGTATGAGCGGCCGTCCTCGGGGTCATGCTGAAGAGCGGACCCCGAGCGCGGAGGGAGCTGACGACGCCTTGGCCGTGGAAGAGGACAGGGCCGCCGAGTTCAGCAGCTACGCCACGACCTCCCTGGAGGAGGCCCACGAGGCGATCGCGGCCCATTACTACGATCTACGGCTCGAAGTCACCGGCCGGACCTCGCAGTTCGCCACCCGGCTCAGTGTCGTCGAGCTCGGCTCGCTCACCGTGGGCGACATCCGCTTCGGCACCGACATGAGGATGACCTTCGGCGAGCCCGGCGTGTACCACGTCGCCGTCCCCTTCAGCGGCTGCTTCACCGTCCAGGAGGGGCGCGGGGACGTCGAGTTCGCCACCGAGCAACGGGCGCTGGTCTTCGATCCGGCGCGGGACATCCACATCGACACCTGGTCCGCCGACTGCCGGGCACTCACCGTCAAGATCGACAAAGCGGCCGTGTCAAGGCAGTTGGAGGTGCTGCTGGGCCGGACGGTACGCCGACCACCGCGTTTCGGACCGTACATGGACGTCTCGCGGGGGCCGGGCCTGAGCTGGATGCGCCTCGCGATGTGGAACCTGCTGGAGCGGGACGTCCCGCACGGCCTGCTGAGCCACCCGATGATCCGTGGCCGACTCGAACAGACCCTCCTGGAAGGGATGTTGCTGGCCTCGGACCACACCTACCGCGAGGCGCTGGAGGCTCCTCCCCCGCCGATGCGTCCGGCGTCGGTGAAGCGCGTCATGGACGCCGTGCAGGAGCTGCCCGCGGAGCCGTACGACGCCAACCGGCTCGCGGCCATCGCCCAGGTCAGTCTGCGCACCCTCCAGGAAGCCTTCCGCAAGCACGTCGGCATGTCGCCCATGGCGTACGTCTACGAGGTACGGCTTCAGCACGTGCACCGGCAGCTGCGGGCCGCGGTGCCGGGAACGACGACGGTCACGGACGTGGCCCACGCGTGGGGGTTCGTGCATCTGGGCCGGTTCGCGCGGCGGTACCGGGAACGCTTCGGGGAGTCGCCCTCCCGGACCCTGCGCGCCCCGTGAGCCGCCGCACCCGCCGATCCGCCGCGCTTTGCGGACATGCGCCACGTATTCCGGAGCGACGGCCTGCCGGATCGGTCCTATGGTCGGGGCACGGCGATCGCAGAACGGTCCGGGGATCAGCAGTGTCGGCGCCGCTTATCCCCGTTTCGCATGCGAGAACCGGGGTGCGCCGGCGGGAGCAGGTCCGCACCCCTCTGCGGGCCCGGCCGCTCCCCCTCCGTCGCTGCGGTGGCCGGGCCCCACCGTGCGATCAGCCCAGCGGCCGCGCCAGCAGCGTGCGCACGCCCTCGGACGTGAGCGTCAGCGGATGCGCTGAGCTGGCGTCGATGGAGAGCGACAGATCCCCGTCCGGCCACTGCGCGGCGAGCGCGCCCAGCGGCACCAGACGGTACCGGGAGACGAACGGAAGCAGTTCGGCCATCTCCGTCTCCGAGGTGAACACGGGCACCACAGGAGCGCCGTCCTGCTGCTCCAGCACGGGCAGCGCCACGGTCGATTCCTCCTCCGCGGCGTCGTCGGGTACCGGGATGAGCACCTCACTGGTCGCGAGCGTGTCCAGCGCCGTCGTGTCCTCGGTGTTCTGCGTCAGCGCGTCCAGCGCCCGCTGAGCCGGTGTGGCGATGTTGTCATTGGCGGGTGTGTCCATGGCAGATCCCCTGGTAGCGGCGGTCGTGCGGCCTGGCCCTCGGGCTTGATCGCCCGGGGCGCGGTGCTGCTCGCGTACCCGAGGGTGCCGGGAGCATGCATGCGGGGCGGCAGGGAAACGGCGTGCCGTGCACCGAGGGCGGGCCGAGGGTGTCGCATCCGACGCGCCGGACCAGAGGCAGCACTGCGTCCGTTCGCCCCCGCGCGTGTGGCGGGGAGCCGGCCGTGCGGAACGGGATGCGCTGGAGCATGTCCCAGGCCGTCCGGCCGGCGTTCAGGAACTGTCCGGTACCGACCCGATATCACCAAGTGACGTCAGAGCGACAGCAGTTGATCCGCGGAGAGGACCCGGATCAGCGGTCCGTACAGCGCCATCACGTCCAGCGCCCTGCGGTGCGAGTCGTCGTCCGCCCCGGCACAGGCGTCGGACACCACAAGGGTCTCGACACCCGCGTCGGCGGCGGCGAGGGCCGTCGACAGGACACAGCAGTCGGTACTGACCCCCGCCAGGACCAGGCGCCCCCCGGGGCCGACACGAGCGGCGAGGTCCGGAGTCCACTTGCCGAAGGTGGGGGCGTCCATGACGTGGGGCGCCCGGTCGGTGAACTCGTCGGTGAGCCGCCACAGCGGGGCATCCGGCGGCTGGAGGGCGAAGGGCCACTGCTCGTAGTACGCCTGCCAGGCGCCCTCGGGCTCGGCGGGGGCGACGAAACGCGTGAAGGTGACCCGTTCCGCGAAGGACGGCAGCAGTCGCCGTACACCTGCCGCCGCCTCGGCGAAACGCGGAGTGCACCAGGGGCTGTCGGGCTCGGCGAAGACGCGCTGCATGTCGATGACGACCAGCGCCCCTGTCGTCATACGACGTCCTCCTGCGCGCGGACCCGTCCGCGGCCCAGTGCCACGGTGCCGAGGAAGCCGACCGCGAGGGCGGCGAGCACCCCGAGGTTGGCGTACGCCCAGGCGCCGGACTTGCCGCCGAGGCCGAAGGGGTCCAGGAGATAGCCCTGCCAGTCGAGCCAGCCGGCGGCCGAGTTGGTGACCAGGCCCCAGCCCAGGGCGGTGGCGAGAACGGTCAGGATCAGCGGGGTGGGCGGTACGTCGCCGTAGCGGCCGGCCGGGCGGTAGAGGTCGTCCTCGTCGTAGTCGCGGCGGCGCAGGGCCAGGTCGGCGAGCATGATGCCGCACCATGCGGCGATGGGGACGCCGAGAGTGGTGAGGAAGCCCATGAACTGGCCGAGGAAGTCGTCGGCGAAGAACACGATGTAGACGGAACCCGCGATCATCAGGACACCGTCGACGAGCGCGGCCAGATAGCGCGGGATCCTGAGGCCGGCCGACAGCAGGGCGAGGCCCGAGGAGTAGATGTCGAGGACCGCGCCGCCGACCAGGCCGAGGACCGCGACGACGGCGAAGGGCACCAGGAACCAGGTGGGCAGGATGGTGGTGAGCGCGCCGATCGGGTCGGCGGCGACGGCGTCGTTGAGCTTGGTGGACGATCCGGCCAGCAGCAGCCCGGACACCAGCAGGAGCAGCGGGGCGACGGAGGCGCCGAACGTGGTCCAGCCGACCACTCCCCGGCTCGACGAGGTCCGGGGCAGATAGCGGGAGTAGTCGGCGGCCGCGTTGACCCAGCCGAGGCCGAAGCCGGTCATCATGAAGACGAGCGCGCCGATGAACTCCTGGGCGGAGCCCGCCGGGAGGGCACTGACGGTGCTCCAGTGGATGTGGTCGGCGACGAGACCGACGTAGACCACGGTCAGTACGCCCGTCACCACGGTGATGACGGTCTGCAGCCGCATGATCAGGTCGAAGCCCATGACTCCGCCGACCACGGTGAGGCCCGCGACCACGATCAGCGAGATCACCTGCGTCTCCGTACCGCCGCCCCAGCCGAGCCGTCCGAAGACGGTCGCCGTGGCCAGGGTCGCGAGGGCGCACAGCACGGTCTCCCAGCCGACGGTGAGCACCCAGGACACGACGGACGGAAGACGGTTGCCACGCACCCCGTAGGCGGCACGGCTGAGGACCATCGTCGGGGCGGAACCGCGCTTGCCCCCGACCGCGACGAAACCGCACAGCAGGAACGAGAAGACGATCCCGATCACTCCGGCGACCAGCGCCTGCCAGAAGGAGATCCCGAAGCCGAGCGCGAAGGCACCGTAACTCAGGCCGAGAATGGACACGTTGGCCCCGAACCACGGCCAGAACAGGGTGCGCGGGGTGCCCTTGCGCTCGGCGTCGCCGATCACGTCCAGACCGTGTGTCTCCATCTGGAGCTGCCGGCCGGTGGATCTGTTGTCGGGGGGACCCGAGGAGTCCGTCATCATCGACCTGCCTGTTCAGACGTGGTTCAGACGTGTTGGGGCGACGGTAGGCAGGGCCCGCCGGGGCGTCAATCGCGCAACGCGGTTCCCGTCCGCGGTCTCCCTGCCCGCGCGGACGGCCAAGGTGACGTGCGCACCCGGACCGCGAACTCAGGCTGTGCCGCGAACAGCACGTCCGTGGACGCTCGCGGCATGGCAGGCGATCACGTGTTCCGCCCCGGTCTCAGCGGGTTGCCGGGAACCCGCTACCCGCTGCTCACGGCCTCACCCGGCCGCCTGCCCGGCGGAGTGGCGCTGCATCGCGTTGTCCAGGTGGGTGATGACGGCCGGCACGTCATCGCTCTCGGTTCTGCGGATCAGCTCCAGGGCCGGCCGGACGAGGCCGCTCGGTCGCGCTATCAACCGAGCGAGCACGGCGGCCCTGATGTCGAGCCGCTCGATGGTGGCCTCGCGCTCCACCTCGTTCTGGCCCGCCAGGAGGACGGCGTTGTACCACGCCTCCTGCCGGGACTGCCGGACACTGAAGTCGAGGATCCACTCGTCGGCGCGGCCTCCGACCCGGTCCAGCAGGGACATGAACGGCGACAGGGCGTCGACGGAGTCCTGCACCTTCAGCACCACGCCCGCGAGAATGTCGTTGATCAGCAGGAAATCGCGGCGCATCGCGTGGATGTCCTCGCCCGGGCTCGTCCGCGCGGCGGCGACGGCCAGGTCCAGGTTGATGTGCGCGTTCACCCCGAGTATCAGGTGCTGCACGATGACGGTGTCGGAATCGTCGAGCAGCCCGAACGTCTCGCGCCAGCACCGCGGCCCGCTCCGGTCACGACGCCACGCGTCGTACGCGTCGAAGTAGCGGTTGCCGAACAGCGTGTCGAAACGGTCCATGCGGTCGCCGTCGTCGAACCGCCCGTCGTGAATGGCCGTGCGGACCGCGACGGTCACCTGTCGGTACAGGGCCCCGAAGTATCCGACCCGGTCACCGGCGTGTTCGGCCTCCCGCACGATCCTGGCAAGTCCGTCCACGACATCGTCGATGTTCTCTGCCGCCATGCCCAACTCCCCTCTCACAGACCCTCGTTCGGCCCGCCCACCCTCCGGCTGCCGCCTGCACCGCCGATCACAGGCTCGTTCTACCACCGCACGCCGCGGAGCGCCCCGCCGAACGGGAAGCCCGTTGGCGGGGCGCTCCGCGGCGCCCGAACCTCCGCCCGCGTTCGGCCGGTTACGGTCAGCGGTGGGTGACGCCGGTCCGCGCGGCGGGCGCGAGGGTCGGCTCGGTGACGGGGACGTCGCCGAGCGCCTGGTCGATCGCCTTCAGCAGGTCGTCGGACAACTCCACGCCGGAGGCTGCGGCGTTGCTGTGGACCTGTTCGGGGCGGGAGGCGCCGACGATCGCGGAGGCGACTTCACCGCGTCGAAGGACCCAGGCGAGAGCGAGGGCGGCCATGCTCATCCCGGCCTCCTCGGCGATCGGTACGAGGCGCTGGACCGCTTCCAAAGTGGCCTCGCTGTACACGAGGTCCTGGGAGACGGCCATGTCCGCGGAGGCGAACCGGCTGCCTTCCGGGACGGGCTGTCCGGGCTTGTACTTGCCGGTGAGCACGCCCTGGGCGAGCGGGGACCAGACGATCTGGGAGATGCCGTTCCCGGTGCACAGGTCGAAGACCTCGGCCTCGGGGGCCTGCCACAGCATGGAGTACTGCGGCTGGGAGGAGACGAACAGGTCGGGCCCGGCGATGTCGACGGCCGCCTGGATCTGTTCCGGGGTCCACTCGCTGAAACCGAGACAGCGGGCCTTGCCCTGTTCGACGACCTTCCGGAACGCCTCGACGGTGTCCTCGATGGGCACCGTGGGGTCGAAGCGGTGCGCCTGGTACAGGTCGACGTGGTCCGTCCGGAGACGGGACAGGGAAGCGTCGATCTGTTTGGCGATCTGGGCGGGGGCCAGGCCCCGGTCGTCCGGGTCGTCCGACATCGGGAAGTACACCTTGGTGGCCAGGATGTACGAGTCGCGGGGGTGGGCCGAGAGGATCTCGCCCCAGGCCGTCTCGGCGGCTCCCTGTCCGTAGGCGTTGGCGGTGTCGAAGAAGTTGATGCCCGCGTCGAATGCCGCTTCGGTGCAGGCGCGGGTCGTGTCCGCCTCGATGCCGCCGGAGTAGGTGAGCCAGGACCCGAGCGAGATCTCCGAGACGTTCAGGTCCGAGTTGCCGAGGGTGCGGTAGCGCATGGTTGCTCCTTTCGGTGAACGGGTGACGGGTACCCGTTCCAGTCCGCCGGCCGAGGCGCTGCGCGCGGGAGTCGGGTTCACGGCGGTGTTCGCGGGGTCCGACATGGTCGCGCTGGGGGCGCCGGCCGCCCTGCGCGAAGCCGGGGTGAGCGTGCCGCGCGATGTCTCCGTGGTCGGCTTCGACGACGTCCCGTTCGCAGCCGACCTGACTCCCGCCCTCACCACGGTCCGCGTCCCCTTCGAGGAACTGGGCCGCACCGCCGTACGCCTCGCGCTGGAGCGGGAGGTCGGTTTCACGTCCGACAACCATGTCGTGATGAGCACACAGCTCGTGATCCGTGATTCGGTGCGCCCGGTCGGCTGGGAGCGCCAGCCGCCCACGCGCACGGGGCCGAGGTCCCACCCGTCCCGGTACATCGGAGGCGCGTGCATTCGAGTGAGCGCTTTCCCCTACTCTTCGGCTGGTCGAAACACTTGCGGGTCAGGGTCCGAAGCGGGGGAAGGCACATGACGTATCGGCGCGCGGCGATACCGGCACTGCTCGGGGGGCTGCTGATCACAGTGCTGCTGTGGTGGGCGGGGGCGAGCGCGCAGGCACTCCAACTGCGCGGCAGCACGGGCGTGTTCGACATCGATTCCGTGAACGAGGTGCGGCAGTGGCTCGCACCCTGGTCGTACGACCCCGCGGCGGCAGCCGCGAGCACGGGCACGGGAGGAGGCCTCCAGTACGCCGACCTGTACAGGACCGGCATGCAGATCAGGTTCGCGGCGGTCTTCGTGTTCTTCGTGGCGGGCGCGTTGCTCCTGGTCCGCAGGATTCCGCCGACGCGGGGCCGTACCCCGGCCACGGTGCTCGCGCTGTGGGCCTGGGGTCCGGTGGCCGGGACGCTGGCCGTGACGCTCTCCGCACCGTGGCTGCTCGCGGCCCGCGGGCACGGCAGTTACCGGATCCTGCCGCAGCTGGCCGGGGTGATCTCCTCGGGCGGGCCGGCCATGGTGTTCGCGGCGTTGGTGACCGCGTTCGTCACGGTGCTGGTGGCCCGGCTCACCGACGAGGGCGAGGATCCGCTGCCCCTGAGCGACGTGCCGCCACGCGCCGCTCGGCTGGCCGCGAGCGTGGGGACGGCCGTGGTCGCGCTGTCGTTGGTGGTCCTCTCCTATGTGTCGGTGGCGGCCTGGATCCAGACGTCGTTCGACGGCGGCGGGCTGCTGTCCGAGCCCGGCGACCTGCTGCGCGAGTGGCTGCTGCTCGGCAGCTGGACGGGACCGACGGCCACGCCTCTCGGCGACTGGCTGATGTACCGGACCGCCGACGTGGTCGTGCTGGCCGTGGTGTGGTGGTCGCTGCGGCTGCTGCCCGGACTGCTCACCCGGGCCACACTGCCGGTCATGGCGGTGGGTGCGGTGTGCGCGACCGTCCTGGGGCTGTTCGCGAGCCAGCTGCTGCACATGGTGATCGACGACACCGGCTCCGTGTGGGGTCCTGTGCACCTGTTCTCGGGTCTCGGCGGGGGTGTGCCGGCCGCCCTCACCTTCGGCGTCCTCGCGGGGGCGGCGGCCCTGGCGACCCTGCGGCTGACCGGGGACCGTTCCCCCACCGAGTCCTCCGCCGAGTCCTCCGCCGAGTCCTCCGCCGAGTCCTCCGCCGAGTCCTCCGCCGAGTCCTCCGCCGAGTCCTCCGCCGACGGAGCCGTACACGGGTGACCGGCCCCTCAGGGGGTCCGGGCCCGATGAGTGTCCGAGCCCTATGAGTGTTCGGACCTCATGGGTGTCCGGACCCCATGAGTGTCCGGGCCTCACGGGTGCCCGGGCCGCAGGGGTGGGCGGGCCACAGGGGGTGGGCGGGCCGAGGGGTATCCGGGCCGCATGGATGGGCGGGTCTCATAGGTGTCCGGGCCGCAGGGGTGGGCGGCCCGAGGGGTGGGTGAGGCCGGCTGTGGACCGTCAGCCGTCGGCGGGCATGACCCGGGTCACCTTGCCCTGGGGGGTCGCCTCCAGGTAGCCGGCCTGGCTGTACTCGTTGCTCAGGTAGAGGGCCATTCCCAGGGGGGTGTCGAACACGTCGTTCGGCGGTCTCACCACCACGTAACGGGTGTTCGGATCATCGACGTTGAGCTTCTTCCGCGCCTGCGCGAAGAGCCCGGGAAGCTTGTCCCAGTCGAATCCGGCAAGACCGAAGGGCTGGTTGCCGCCGACGAGTGAGCCCTTGATGATGCCCTTCTCCACGCCCTGCCCGGGGCGGTAGGTGTAGGTGTCGTACTTGGTGTCGCTGCCCTTCACCATCAGCTCGACCGACACGAAGTCGTCGTAGACGGTGAAGTCGCCGAACCTGCTGCGGCCCGTCTGATTCTTGATCGCCGCGATGGCCGTGCGGATACCGCCCGGGGTGAGCAGACCGGTGGTCGTCGCGCTCTGCGACTGCCGGCCGGCCGGGGCGGCGGCCGGGGAGCCGGTCGTGGAGCCGGTGGCCTCCGGGGCCGACGTGAAGGGCGAGGCGCCTGCGCCCGCCGCCCCACCCGAACCGCCGGATCCACCCGAACCGCTTCCGAAAGGCAGCAGCCACCACACGAGGACCAGGGCGCCGGCGATCCCTGACACGCCGAGCAGGACAGTGGGACCGGCGCGTCGCCTACCGCCGGCTCGCACGGGCGATGTCGCCGGCTGGGGCGGGGCACCGCCGTACCCGGGATGCATCGGCGGCCCGAATCCGGCGGGGGCGGGCGCTGCACCCGGGGGGACGGGAGCACCGGGCGCGGCGGTGACGGGCGTGGTCGGCGACGTGAAGGCTCCTGGATACCCGGAATACGCCGGATACGAAGGGGCGGTGGCGCCGGACTGCGGGTTCAGCGGGTAGGCGGTGGGCTGCTGCCACGCGGTCGCCGGACCGGCCTGTCCCGACTCGACCTCGGCCAGCCTCCGGTCCAGCACGGCGGACGACGGCCGCGCCGCCGGATCCCGTACGAGCACGCTCATCAGGATGTCCCCGAGTGCACCGGCCCGCACCGGCGGTGGCACGTCGTCGCTCAGGACGGCGGCGAGAGTGGCCAGGGTGTTGCCCCGGCGCAGCGGGTGGTGGCCCTCCACGGCGGTATAAAGCATCATCGCCAGCGACCACAGGTCGGAGGCGGCACCGCCCTCGTGGCCCGAGATCCGCTCCGGTGCCATGAAGTCGGCCGTGCCGATGATGGACCCGGTGGCGGTGAGGCTGGTCGTCTCGCGGATCGCGGCGATGCCGAAGTCGGTGAGCACGGGCCGCCCGTCGGACCTCAGCAGAACGTTGGCGGGCTTGACGTCCCGGTGCTGGATGTCGGCGTCATGCGCGGCGGTCAGCGCGGCCAGCACTCCCCGGCCGATCCGGGCCGCCTCGGCCGGCGGCATCGGCCCCTGGGCCAGCCGGTCGGCCAGCGAGCCGCCGCTGACCAACTCCATGACGATCCACGGATAGGTGCCGTCACCGCCGTCGACGATGTGATGGATGGTGACGACGTTGGGGTGGTCGATCCGGGCCAGGGCCCGCGCCTCCCGCAGCACCCGCTCGCGCAGCGTCCGGGCGCCCTCGGGGTCGTACTCTGCGAGATCCCGGTCGGGCGGGCGGACCTCCTTGACCGCGACCATCCGGTGCAGCACCAGGTCCCTGGCCCGCCAGACCGTGCCCATTCCGCCGCCGCCGAGGCGGGCCTCCAACTCGAAGCGCCCGTCGACGACTCGTCTGCCGGGGCCTCCTTCTGCCTCACTCATGGGCGGGAGCTTAGTGGCCGCCACCGACAGCGTTCACCGTGCCCGGACCTGCCGCCGCGTCCGTGCCGGTCCGGCGGTGCCGGCCGTTCCCCGGCCGGGACACACCCCGGCCGTACGGCAGTCGAGCCGCTCGTTCAGGAGGGGGAGACGTGCGGCGCGGGCTCGGCCGGGGTCGCGTCCGTGGCCGGGGCGACGGAGGACTGGGCGGTGCCGTCCTCCTTCATGGCCTTGGCCTCGCTCTTGAGGATGCGCATCGACTTGCCCAGTCCGCGGGCGGCCTCGGGCAGCTTCTTCGAGCCGAACAGCAGAATGATCATGATCGCCACGATCAGCAGGTGCCAGGGCTCCAGTCCGTTGCGAAGCATGCCGCGGGTCCCTTCTCTACGTTCATTGTTGCCAGCTTGCGCAACTGTACAACCAAGGGCCCCGTTCCCGCCTCAGTCGTCGGAGTCCTTCTTGTCGGTCGCCGCCGCGTAGGCCTGTGCGGGGGTCATGGGGACCCCGTTGAGGGAGACCGTCTTGTAGGGGCTGACCTTGGCGCAGTCCTTGGCCTGGTCGGCGGTCTGGGCGTTGGCGTCGGAGACCGCGGCCTTGGTGTCGGCGGGCGCCGGCGACGAACTGCCGCCCGGGTACGTGGTTCCGCTCGTCCAGTCGCCGCCGATCACCAGGGTCAGGCCCGTACCGGTGCCCTGCCGAAGGTGCGAGGAGGAAAGTCCCAGGGCCTTGGCGGCGGTCTGCGCCTCGGCCTTCTGGCCGGTGCCGTAGGTCAGGGTGGTGGTGGCCGAAGGGCTCGGCGCGTTGGCTGTGGTCGTGGCGGAGCTGAAGCCCTGACCGGTGAGCGCGTTGGCGACGTCGGAGGCGCGGCCGGTGATCTCGGTGCCGTTCTCGACGGTCACGGCGATCCGGGCGGCGGGCACGGTCGAGGCGGTGGCCGTCGCGGAGGCCTTCGCCTTCTTGCCGGAGCCGGTGCTCAGGGACTGGTCGCCGGCGATGCTGGCGAAGAGGTCCTTTGCGCCCCCGCCCACCACCACCCGGTTGGTGTCGTTCGGGTCGGGAGCGGTCTGCATCGTGGTGAACGTCATCCGCTTGGTGGGGACCTTGTTCACGTCGGCTGCGAGGGCGATCAGCTTCTTGACGCTGCCGAGTCCGTCGTCCACGGTCAGCGCCTTGGTGGCGGCGTCGGCGAGGTCGTAGACCGCGGTGGGGTCGGTGAGCGTGCCCGCGCTCTTGAACTTGCGGATCATCGCGCCGAGGAAGATGTGCTGGGAGATCGTACGACCGAGGTCGCTGCCGTCCCCGAACCCGTGCCGGGAGCGGACGAACTCCAGGGCCGCCTCGCCCTTGAGGGTGTGGGTGCCCTTGGACAGCTTCAGGTGTGAGTAGGTGTCGTACACGTTGCCGTTGACACACACGGAGACACCGCCGACCGCGTCGGACATCTTGACCACACCGGAGAAGTCCAGCTTGACGAAGTGGTCGATGGGGATGCCGGTGAGCTGGTGGATGGTGGCCACCTGGCAGGCGGGGCCGTACCGCAGGGCGCTGTTGATCTGGCCGTAGTAGCCGGACGTGGACTCGCCGTTCTCGCTGTCCTTGCAGGCCGGGACGTTGACCATGGTGTCGCGGGGGATGCTCATGACGGTGGCGTTGGAGCGGTCGGCGGATATGTGCACCACCATCTGGACGTCCGCGTTGCCGTTGCCGGTCTGGACGCCGGTCTGGGAGCAGCCGCCGCCCAGTTTGCAGTCGGCCTTGCTGGTCCGGCCGTCCGAGCCCATGACCAGGATGTTGATCGGGGTGCGACCGAACGCGTCGGCCGTCTCGGAGCCGCCCTTGCCGTTGAGCGCGACACTGTTGATGTTGCCGTTGAGGTGCTGGTAGAACCACCAGCCCACACCTGCCGTGCCCAGGACGAGTATCGCCAGGGACAGTCCGGCGATCTTCAGTATTCGCCTGCGGCGCGACACCGGGCGGACCCGGCGACGTGAGCGCTTGCCCCCGTGCGAGCGGGCCGCCTCACGCGCCGCCGCGCGGCCCCCGGGCCGGGGCCCGGACTCACCCGCACGCTGGCCGGGCACCTCGCCGGTGCGGCTGCGCGTGGCCTGACCGCCCGGGCCGTCCCACCGGTCGCTCATCTAGCACTCCCACGAAACGGTCGGGCTCGTCAGGCCGGGTCCAGTGGCGTGTTTCGAGGGTCCCGTCTGCCCTGCGACGCCTGGCACGCACGCTCGCCGGGCTGTCGGGCTCGCTCCGGTACACCCGGTATCGGGGCGAGCCCCCGCCTTGCGATCGCACGCACCCGACGCCGCCGGGCCCGCCCCATGGACGGACGACGCTGCCTTCGAAACGCGCCCCAGGGGTGGGCGGCCGGGCGTGCGCGGCGGTGTACAGGCAGGCCAAGCAGGAACTTCGCCTGGGTTGCGTAGTTGCGCAATCTAACAAACCCATGGCCCGGCCAGCGCAGAGCCCGGCGCAATTCACAGGTGAGGGATCTCATGGAGGAACGCGGCAACTTTTGGGACGTCTCTGCGATCGCGGCCCGGCCCGCCCTCACCCGGTTCGCGGGAGGGGGGTCAATGCCTGGGCGAGGCAGCGCCGTGCGCGGCCGGGACGGTACGGGCGGTCAACTGGCCGACCAGCACGCGGACCACGGTCACGATGTCGGGATCGTCGATGTAGTAGACCTGCCGACGGCCCTCACGGCGGGAGCGCACGAGCCCGGCGAGCCTCAGCTTCGCCAGGTGCTGGCTGACCGCGGGCAGCGCACCGCCCACCCGGTCGGCGAGATGGGTCACGTCGCTCTCGCCCTGGGAGAGCGCCCACATGAGGTGCAGCCGGGCGGGCGAGGCGAGCAGTCCGAACACGGCGGCCGCCTCCGTCAGCACCTCGGCCGACGGGTCCTCTGAGTCACCAGCGAGTGTCCTCACGGTCCTCTCCTGCCCCGCTCCGGCCACTGTCAACGTACGTGCGCTGTCTCAGTGCGGGAGCGCGGCCGGCGCCCGGCGCCCGGCGCCCGGCGCGCGGAGAGGGTGCCGCCGGTTCATCGCTTGCGCAATGTAATAAGTGTGTGAAAGAACATCGACGACTTGTCACCAGCTCCCGACGCGCCTCGCTCTCCCCCACGTCAGTCCCTAGGCTTGCGCAATCAGGCAACCCGACACATCGGGGTCCGGCGGTCTTCGCCCGGCCCCGGCCCGACTGGAGGACTACGACGTGGGCATCATCGGCTGGATCATCCTCGGCCTGCTCGCCGGAGCCATCGCCAAGATCCTGCTGCCCGGACGCGACCCGGGCGGCCTGATCGGCACCACGCTCATCGGCGTCGCGGGCGCCTTCGTCGGAGGCTGGCTCTCCTCGCACTTCCTGGACCGCCCGGTGGAGAGTCACTTCTTCGACCTCTACACCTGGGGCGCGGCGATCGGCGGCTCCCTGGTCCTCCTGATCGGCTACCGCCTGCTGTTCGGCAACTCGCGCAACTGACCGAGGGACCGCCCGCCTCCGGCCTGCCTGGCGCAGGTTCTCTGCCTGCCAACTCCACCTGCTGAGCTTCGACTTGATCAGTCCGACCCATGCGGCGCGTGTCTTCTCCCCCGGCGAGACGTGCTCGCCCCGAACCGC
Organism: Streptomyces sp. NPDC031225; assembly: GCF_055570355.1. Taxonomy (NCBI): domain Bacteria; kingdom Bacillati; phylum Actinomycetota; class Actinomycetes; order Kitasatosporales; family Streptomycetaceae; genus Streptomyces; species Streptomyces sp. NPDC031225. The sequence goes on from NZ_JBVIHJ010000003.1 coordinate 96,775, forward strand.
GGCAACACCGTGTGTCTCCGCTCCCTCAGCGCCCCGGCCGCAAAGCAATGGCCAAGGCTGTGGAGTGTGCCCCTCTTCGGCGGGCACTCGTGCGTCACCAACTAAAGATGGGGTGGCACCGCATGGAGATCTCAGGCGTCATCAGCGCGATCGTCATCGGCATCGTGATCGGTGTCCTTGGCCGACTCGTGATGCCGGGGCGCCAGCACATCGGCATCCTGTGGACGATCCTGATCGGCATCGTCGCCGCCTTCATCGGCACGGGCATCGCGGCGGCCCTCGATGTCGCCGACACCAAGGGCGTCGACTGGGTCGAGTGGCTGATCCAGATCGCTGTCGCCGCGCTCGGAGTGGCCGCCATCAGCAAGGTGAAGGTTCGCCACTGACAGCCCACCGCACCCGCTGGGCGTGCGGATCAACTCGCCATCGCCTGCCGGGCCGTGCTCTTCTGCGCGGCCCGGCAGGCGATCGCCGTGAGAGTCGGTCAGCCAGGCCTTCGTGCACACGCGTCGGGCGGCCACGCCACCACCCGGCGGTCCGACAGGGCCCGCTCACCGGGCCCGTTCACGCGTAGGCCCCGCCCCTTGCATGCCGTCTCTCGCGGAGCAGGACGGCGAGCGGCACGCGGACGCCGTAGCCCACCGCCCGCCGCGTGACGGACGTACCGGTGTTCTCGACGCGGGACAGCTGGTGCTCGGCCAGGTCCAGCAGGGCCCGCTGCAAGGGCCGGAACCCCGGCACCGTGGAGTCCTCCAGAGCTCGCGAGGCGGTCAGGGACGTCCTGGTCCTACGGCAGGTCTGGGCGACCAACTCCCGTACGGCCGCGGTGTCCTGGCCCTGTTCGAGGTCGGCGCGGGTGACACCGAGGCGGTCCAGGTCCTCCTGCGGCAGGTAGAGGCGCCCTTCGTTCAGGTCGTCGGTGAGGTCGGTCAGGAAGTCCAGGCGTTGCAGCCCCTCGGCGAACGACCGGCAACGGGACCGGAACACCTCGTCGCCCCCGCCCTCGTACTGCAGGTCCTCGATCAGCATCAGGGCCGGCAGGGCCAGGTTGTCGACATAGCGCTGGAAGTCGGCTTCGGTGGCATGACCGGTGAAGTGCAGTTCCTCGGTGGTGGCCTTGAGGTAGGTGTGCACCCAGTGGTGCGGGAGCCGCCGTACCGCCACGGTGTGCAGGAAGGCCCGCAGGACCGGGTCGTCGGCGTGCCCCGACTCCAGCCCCGCGGTGACGTGTTCGGCCCAGGCATGCCAGCGCGGCAGACGCTCGTGCAGCGGCCCCTGGTCGGCGAGGTCGTCGGTACGGGCGAGGAAGGCGTAGGCCGCGACGACGTGCGGGTGCAGCGCCGGGGCCACCAGCAGGCGTACGGCGGCGTAGTGGGCGAGGATCCTGCGGGCGAAGACCCGGGCGGCGGTCGCGTAATCCGCGTGCAGGGAGCGGTCCCGCACCCCGGCCGCCGTGAGCCTGCGATCCCAACTCGGCACCTGACACCACCCTTTACTGTCCGACCCGAGCTGCTGGACCGCCACGAGCCTGGTCGGACACGGTGTCGGCAGGGCGGTCGGACCGACCTTAACCTCCGCTGCGCGTGGCCCGCAGGGGGAGGCCGCAGGATGGCCGGCCTTCGGGGACGCTGCAAGTGCCGTGTCTGTGACCGGCGTTCAACTACAGGCGCCGCTCGTCGCGTTCTGGAGCAGCCGTGCGACAGCCGCTGCGTTCAGGTCGTGCGGAGGCGCGGTCGGGCCATGATTGTGATGCCAAGGGTGGGTCCGCTGACGAACTGACCCGCCGCGTGCGGGACCGTGGGCACGCCGGCCATGAAGCCGAGCGCGGTCCGCTTCACGCCGGGTCAGCAAACGGTGGCCTCCCTGGGGCGCGTTGCGAGGGGCGACACCCGAAGGCAGCTCGACGGAAGCCCCCTTGGGGGCTCGGTCCGACGGTCACGAGGGCGCGGCGGTCTCCTGCAACGTGAGCACGTCACCCACCCGAACCGTGCCCGCCTCCAGGACGTCCAGGTACACCCCGAGGCAGGAGAGCCGGCCGAGGTCGAACACCGGGATGCGGTGCTCGCGGGCGACCGCACGCATCATGGCGGGGTCCGGCGGCAGTTCGTCGTGACCGAGGGTGGGAACCACGCAGCGCGGTGTGGGCACCACGACCCGGAACAGTGCCTCCCCCGCCCGCAGCCGTGCGCCCAGCCAGGCGTCCTCGGGGAATCCCGGTGCATCGCCGGTGTCCACGACGAGGTTCGGCCTGAAGCGGCGCGCGTCGAAGTCCCCGCCCGGATACACGGTCCGCATCCGGTCCAGGGCCGCCATCGTCACGAGATGGACTCTGCCGAAGTCGAAGAACGTCCCGGGCGCGACACGACCCGTCGTGACGCGCTCCCCCGTCCCGTCGACGAAGGCCGACTCCCGCACCACCTCGGGCACACCGCCCTCGTAGTCCGGCACCGCGCGCTCAAGCCTGCCGTGTTCGGGCACCACGGCGGAGACGAACACCTCACGGCCCAGCAACGTGCAGAGCCGTCGCCCCAGTTCGGGGTCCTCGACCGACAGGGCGGTACCGTCCGGCAGCACGACGCGGACCACACCCGCATCGTCCAGACGACTGCGGCAGCGCAGCAAGTCCCCCCACTTCCGCGGGTGTTTGGCGCTTCCGACCGCACCCGATCCCTCAAGCACGGCATACACCCGGTCCCCGGCCACGCCTCGCTCGGTGACGGTCACGGAGGTCACGTCCTCCCCCAGCATCGACTTCACCGGATACCGGTACAGCGCTGTCACAGTCCCCATGGACCGATTATGGCGACCGCGCCTTCGGTGTCGGCCGAGCGCCATTTCGAGGGCTGCAGAAAGGCGGATCAAGCCGGGTATGAGCGCGGATTCTCCGGGTAGCAGGAGCAATGCCTGTCGGGGAGGGGCCGTCACACCTGGGGAGGTCGAGGCGGCCCTTCCCTCCCCGTACAGGTATCCGTGCCCGCCGGCACAGGATGTGGACTGCGAAAGGACCGGGCGACAGGCAGACACACCGGCACCTACTGCCTCATGGCCACCGGGATACGACGGCTTGGCCCTATCTCTCCACGCCCCGGCGTCGCGCGATCCCTTCGAGGCGTTCGAGATCGCGTTGTGCGGCGACCGGGTGGGCGAGGTCGAGGGCCATCCCTGCGCGGGCGGTCACATAGAGGACGTCCTGTCGGGTGGCCGCGTCGAGGCCGGGGACGGCAGCGCCACACCATAGGACGGTCGACGCACGCATCGCCCGCGAATTTCCGGGCCACGGACCGGGGCCGCCGGGAGCTCCGGCCGGTCACGACCGAACGTCGTGGCTCCGTCGACGACCCTCCTCACCGATGCGCGTGCCGCACGCCCGCGCTCGTCCGACCCGGACCGCATCGGCCGCCCCCCGCGCGTCCCGGCGGCCCGGGCAGGGGAGAATGGGAGCCGTACCCAACGGTCGACGGAGGAGCGGGGACATGCAGGACGCGCGCGCAGGACAGGTCGCCGGGCCCGAGGACCTCATCGATGTGGCCCGCCTGGTCACGGCGTACTACGCACTCCACCCCGACCCGGCGGAACCGGGGCAGCGGGTGGCGTTCGGCACCTCGGGCCACCGCGGCTCGTCCCTCACGACGGCGTTCAACGAGGACCACATCGCGGCCACCAGCCAGGCCATCTGCGAGTACCGCGCCGCACAGGGCACCGACGGCCCCCTCTTCCTCGGCGCCGACACCCACGCCCTGTCCGAGCCCGCCCGGGTCACGGCGCTGGAGGTGTTCGCGGCCAACGAGGTGACCGTCCTCATCGACCAGGCCGACGGCTACACGCCCACCCCGGCCGTCTCCCACGCCATCCTCACCCACAACCGCAACCGCGCCTCCGGCCTCGCCGACGGTGTGGTGGTCACCCCCTCGCACAACCCGCCCGCCGACGGCGGCTTCAAGTACAACCCGCCGAGCGGCGGCCCCGCAGCGTCCGCGGCGACCACCTGGATCCAGGACCGCGCCAACGAGATCATCACGGGCGGCCTGAAGGACGTACGACGCATCCCCTACAGCCGCGCCCTGGCCGCACCCGGCACCGGACGCCATGACTTCCTCGGCACCTACGTGGCCGACCTGCCGAACGTGCTGGACCTGGACGCGATCCGGTCGGCCGGGGTGCGCATCGGCGCGGATCCGCTGGGCGGCGCCTCGGTCGCCTACTGGGGCCGGATCGCCGAACAGCACGGGCTGGACCTGACGGTGGTCAACCCGCTCGCCGACCCCACCTGGCGTTTCATGACGCTCGACTGGGACGGCAAGATCCGCATGGACTGCTCGTCGCCGTACGCCATGGCCTCGCTCATCGAGCAGCGCGACCGGTTCGACATCGCCACCGGCAACGACGCCGACGCCGACCGGCACGGCATCGTCACTCCGGACGCGGGCCTGATGAACCCCAACCACTATCTGGCCGTGGCGATTTCGTATCTCTTCTCCCACCGGGAGCAGTGGCCCGCGGGTGCCGGGATCGGCAAGACCCTGGTGTCGTCCAGCATGATCGACCGGGTCGCGGCGGACGTCGGCCGTCCGCTGGTCGAAGTCCCCGTCGGCTTCAAGTGGTTCGTGGACGGTCTGTCCGACGGCACACTCGGCTTCGGCGGCGAGGAGTCGGCGGGCGCGTCCTTCCTGCGCCGCGACGGCTCGGTGTGGACCACCGACAAGGACGGCATCGTGCTGGCCCTGCTCGCCTCCGAGATCGCCGCCGTCACCGACAAGACCCCCTCGGAGCACTACGCGGGGCTCACCGACCGGTTCGGCGCCCCCGCCTACGCGCGTGTCGACGCCCCGGCCACCCGCGAGGAGAAGGCGCTGCTCGCCAAGCTGTCCCCGAGCCAGGTCACCGCCGACACCCTCGCGGGCGAGCCGGTCACCCAGGTGCTCACCGAGGCCCCCGGCAACGGCGCCGCCCTCGGCGGGATCAAGGTCGCCACCGCCAACGCCTGGTTCGCGGCCCGCCCTTCGGGCACCGAGGACGTCTACAAGATCTACGGGGAGTCGTTCCTCGGCCCGGACCATCTGCGCCAGGTCCAGGAGGAGGCCAGGTCCGTGGTTCTGTCGGCGCTGGGCGGCTGACACGGGGAGAACGTCCGTACCCCCCTCGTAACTCGGCGGGTCGGCGCAGTGGGGCGGGTTGATCAAAACCCCTCAAGTGGAGGCAGGTCGCCCCGCTGCCGCTGCCCGGCACTGCCCCGGGGTGGTACCGAATTCCCGGGTGAAGGCATGAGAGAGGGCGTACGGGGTGCCGTAGCCGACGCGGCGGGCGATGGTCGCCAGCGGGTCCGGGGTGTCGCGGAGCTGGGTGGCGGCCAGGGTGAGGCGCCACCAGGTGAGGTATGCCATGGGCGGGCGGCCGACCAGCGTGGTGAAGCGGCGGGCCAGGGTGGCGCGGGACACGCCTGCCTCCGCGGCCAGGCGGTCGTTGGTCCACGGGGCGGCCGGATCCGAGTGCAGCGCCCGTAGGGCGGCGGCCGCCACCGGGTCGCCCAGTACGGTCGACCAGGTGCCGCTCGTGCCCTGGGCTGCCCAGGATCGGATCATGTAGACGAGGAGCAGGTCGAGCAGGCTGGGCACCGCGACGCAGGCGCCGGGCCCTTGTGCGGTCAGTTCATGGCCCAACAGGTCGACAGCGGCGCGCAGTTCGGGATGGGTGCCCACTCGGTTCGGCAGGTGGACGACCTTCGGCAGTTCCGCCATGAGCGGGTGCAGACGGCTGCGGTCAAGCCGGTACTTGCCGCACAGCATCCGCACCTCGCCGGAGGTGGCCGGGGGCCGGCTCGGCTCCGTCCCGTCGACCCATCGCTCGAACGGCACCGCGTGTTCCACCGTCGTCGCATCGGCGGGGGCGTCGGCCATCACATGCCCGGTGCCGTGCGGCAGCAGCACCACGTCACCGGTGCCGAGTGAGACGGGAGAGCCACCGTCGGGCAGCAGCCAGCAGCTGCCCTCCAGGACCACATGGAAGCCCGCACCGTCGTACGGCGCGAACCGCGTGCACCAGCTCCCGCTCACCCGCACCCGATTCGATGACGGACGCCCGATGCGCACTGCCGAGACCGCGTCGCTCACCACATCCATCCGACGAGGATATCAACAGCGTCAACGGTGAGACGAATGCGTATCTGCATGAGCCAATCAGGCATTGAGAGGCTCATTCGCCGGGTCTACAGTCGATGACATGGAGAGCAAGGACATGGAAGGCGCGAGCAGGCAGAGCATCATGTTCGGCGATGTCGAGGCCGTCCGAGTCGTCGAGTGGCAGGGGGCGTTCGCGCCCGCACGCGGCATGGTCCCGGAGTCCGGCACCGAGGTGTGGAAGGGCAACGAGGACTGGCTGGCGCCGGATCACTGGGAACCGGACAGCGACAGGGCGATGGTGACGCTGCAGACCTGGGTGCTGCGCAGCGGCGGACGGACCGTACTGGTCGACACCGGAGTGGGGAACGGGCGCGAGCGGCCCGGCTCGGCACGGTTCCACCACTGGCAGGGCGATTTCCTGGGTGGGCTGGCACGGGTCGGGGTACGGCCGGAGGACGTCGATGTCGTCGTCAACACCCACGTCCACGGCGATCACGTCGGGTGGAACACCGTTGCCGTGGACGGCGGTTGGGAGCCCACGTTCCCCAACGCCCAGTACCTCATCCCGGCCGCGGACGACTTCCACTTCGGACCGCAGAACGCTTACGGGAACGGCCGCCGGGAGGATGACCGGCTGATCTACGAGGACAGCATCGCGCCGGTGCACCGGGCTGGGCAGAGCGTCCTGTGGGACGGCACCCACCGCATCGACGACCACCTCACCCTGGAGTCCGCTCCGGGCCACACGCCGGGCTCATCCGTGCTGCGGCTCGCATCGGGAAGCGACCGGGCGGTCTTCGTCGGCGACCTTCTGCACAGCCCGGTGCAGATCCTCACGCCCTCCTGGAACAGCCGCTTCTGCATGGACGCGGCACAAGCAGTGTCCAGCCGCCGTCGCATCCTTGAACGGGCCGCCGGTGAAAACGAGTTGGTCATCCCTGCCCACTTCGGCGGCGCGGGCGCCGTGGAAGTCCGGCAAGAGGGCGGCAGGTTCGCCCTCGGGCGGTGGGCGGCCTACGGCACGGAGTAGGCGGCCTCAGTCATGGCGACGTGCTTGCCTGCGGGTCTGTCCGGCATCAGGGGGATCATGGATGGGCGGGCCCTGCGCCCGCTGGAAGCACCCGCCCCAGGCGGGCGAGCGGGGACAAGGCCATCACCACGGGCGACAGCAGCATCCCTGCGGCCGTCACCAGGAGACCGGTGCGCAACCCCCACTCCCCCGCGAGGAATCCGCCGAGCAAGGAGCCGAGCGGGGCCGACCCCATGCCCACAAACGTGATCGTGGCGGCCGCACGACCCTGCATGCTGTCCGGAGTAACGGTCTGCCGGACAGCCATGACCGTGACATTCACCAACTGGCCGCCCGTCCCGAACACGAAGCTGACCGCGAGGAGCACGGGAACCGTCACCGCAGAGGTGCCGTGCAGCGCGGGCACACAGAGGAACGCGCCGTCCCCGAGTGCCGCAGCGGACATGAGTACCGTGCCATACCCGAACCGGCTCGGCAGGCGGGCGGCCAGCACCGAGCCCAGGAGCACGCCAGGCCCTGTCGCCGCGAGCACCAGCCCGATCGCGGTGCCCGAGAGGTGCAGTTCCCGCGGCAGGAAGAGCAGATAGACGGTCGTCATGGCGGCGTAGGAGAACTGGAAGGCGGCCGAGGCCAGGCACACGGTCCGCAGCGAGCCGTCGCTCCCGACGAAGCGCAGGCCCTCATGAATCCGTCGCCCTATGTGAGGGGGATGTTCCGAGCGCCCCGGGACCGATTCGGTGCGCCGAATCCGGCGGATCGACAGGAACGACAGCACGAAGAAGAGCGCACTTGAGGCGGCAGCGATCGGCGCCGAGAGCACCGACACCAACGCGCCACCGAGGGCGGGGCCGCCGATCTGCGCCGCGGACCGGCTGCCCTCGAGCGCACTGTTGCCCCGCACCAGCTGATCGCGTTTCACCAGCCGGACGAGAGACGCCTGGTAGGCCACGTCGAAGAACACGGACAGGGCCCCGACGGCGAAGGCGACCACGAGCAGGGCGGGCAGGCCGAAGAGGCCGAAGAGGCCGGCCACGGCGGCGGCACCCAGTGCCAGGGCCCGGCCTGCGTCCGTGAGAACCATGACCGTACGGGTCCGCCACCTGTCCACCCAGGCGCCGGCGAAAAGTGCGAGCAGCAGAATCGGCGCCTGCCCCACCGCACGGAGGACGCCCAACTGGCCGGCTCCGGCGCCGAGTGCCAGGACGGCGTAGAGCGGCAGCACCAACAGGCCTGCGTGTTCGCCGAGTTGGGAGGCGCTCTGACCCAGCCAGAGTCTGCGGAAGTCGGTGTCCCGCCACAGAGACCGAACAGGTCGACCGGACTCGGATTCAACGGAGGAAGCGGACGGCACGAGGATCCCTTGCATTGCCGACAACGAGGCCCGCCACCGGGTACACGGAAGTGCACCGACGGTTCAGGGCAGGGAAAGGCTCGCTGTGCCGCGACAGCAAGGGCAGCACGCGATGACAGGCCGATCACGGCCTACGACGTCAACGCGCGCTCGGACGACCGGGCATGTCTCAGCTCCTCGTGGGTCACTGGCCGAACCTGAACGCTAGCCCTCGGCGGCCGAGCAGGAAACACGATTGATGCCGGCAAGGACGGCCCAGCGGCTCGGACCACCATGCCACCGCCGGGTGCGCACTCGACGGGCATCGTCGCGCGGTCGCCCGCCCAAGGGCTCCGGCACCCGGCGCGGCCCGCGGACCCCTGAGGCTCCGTGGGCTCTCGCAACGGCGCCGGCCACGCCCTCATGGTGGTCACACGCACTTCTTCACGCGGAACTATGGTGCCCCGCCACATGTGCCGCTGACATGCGGATTCCTACGGTATGGCAACACGAACGCGTCCCCTGCCTACCGCTTGGAAGTGGTGCCGATGTCCTCCCCCGCGACCGCTCCCCCACCCCCCGCCAGCCTCAAGCGCATCGTCGCCGCCAGCCTCATCGGCACCACCATCGAGTGGTACGACTTCTTCCTCTACGGCTCCGCGGCCGCCCTGGTCTTCAACAAGCTGTTCTTCCCCGACTCCGACCCGCTCGTCGGCACGCTGCTGTCCTTCCTGACGTACGCGGTCGGATTCGCCGCCCGCCCGCTCGGCGCCCTGGTGTTCGGGCACTACGGCGACCGGCTGGGCCGCAAGAAGCTGCTGGTGCTGAGTCTGCTGCTGATGGGCGGGGCGACGTTCGCGATCGGCCTGCTGCCCACCCACGCCACCGTCGGCACCGCCGCACCCGTGCTGCTGACCGTGCTCCGCCTGGTCCAGGGCTTCGCGCTGGGCGGAGAGTGGGGCGGGGCCGTGCTGCTGGTGTCCGAGCACGGGGACGCGCGCAGGCGCGGATTCTGGGCCTCGTGGCCGCAGACCGGAGCGCCCGCCGGGCAGCTCCTCGCGACGGGTGTGCTGTCGCTGCTGACCGCCGTTCTGTCGGATGCCGCGTTCGGCAGTTGGGGCTGGCGGATTCCCTTCCTGCTCTCCGGTGTCCTGGTGGTCGTCGGCTTGTGGATCCGGCTGTCCGTCGACGAATCCCCCGTGTTCAAGCAGGCGTTGGCGCAGGCGGAGGCACGCAAGGCGGCGCGTGACGGTGAACCCGAGAAGCTGCCGCTCGTCTCCGTGCTGCGCGACCACTGGCGTGACGTGCTGGTCGCGATGGGGGCGCGCATGGCGGAGAACATCAGTTACTACGTCATCACCGCGTTCATCCTCGTCTACGCCACCACGTCGGCCGGTGTCTCCAGGCAGACCGCCCTCAACTCTGTGCTGATCGCGTCGGCCGTGCACTTCGCCGTGATCCCCGCCTGGGGGGCGCTGTCGGACCGGATCGGCCGCCGCCCGGTGTACCTGTTCGGCGCGGTCGGTGTGGGCTTGTGGATGTTCCCGTTCTTCTCGCTCGTCGACACCGGCGGCTTCGTCAACCTGATCCTCGCGGTGACCGTCGGTCTGGTGCTGCACGGTGCCATGTACGCGCCCCAAGCCGCCTTCTTCTCCGAGATGTTCGCGACCCGGATGCGGTACTCCGGTGCCTCCATCGGCGCCCAGTTCGCCTCGGTCGCGGCCGGTGCGCCCGCCCCGCTCGTCGCCACCGCGCTCCTCTCCGAGTACGGCAGTTCCACCCCGATCGCCCTCTACGTCATCGCCGCGGCCGTCCTCACGGTCGTCGCCGTCGGTGTCGCCAAGGAGACCCGCCACCGGGACCTGGCCGACGTCGAACCGGCCGCCGGGGCCGAGTCCGCGGCCACCTCCCCTGCGGCGGACGCGCATACCGTCTGAAACTCCCGGACCCGACCGGCCCCCGTACGTCCGTGCGCGCGGGGGCTACGAGGGCTTCGGGGGTCAGTGCCGTGGTGCCGCCGACAACCGCTGCAGCCGCAGGGCGAGTTGCACCTCCAGGGCACGGGCGGGGCTCTGCCAGTCCTCGCCGAGCAGACGACCGACGCGCTCCAGTCGCTGGGCGACGGTGTTCACGTGGACGTGCAACTCGTCCTTGGTGCGTGCGGGGCTCATCCCGCAGGCGAAGTAGGCATCGAGGGTGCGCAGGAGATCCGTGCCGCGCCGTTCGTCGTAGGCGACGACCCGGCCGATGGTCCGGTCGACGAATCCCGCGATGTCCCGGTCGCCCGCCAGGAGCAGCCCGAGGAACCCGAAGTCCTCAGCGGCGGCACCGTCCCCCGAGCGGCCCAGAAGACGCAGTGCGTCGAGGCAGCGCCGGCTCTCCTCGTAGGCGGCGGCCACGGCGTCCAGGCGGTCGGCGGGGTCGCGCACCGGGGCCGAGGCGCCGACGGTGACGGCTTCGTGGACGGCCGCGCCGAGGTGTCTGGCGGTACGGCGGGCCAGTTCGGTCGCGGTGTCCCCGGTGGCGAGGGGAAGCAGCAGGACGGTGCCGCCGTCGCGGGCGGCTGCCAGACCGTGCCGGGTGGCGGCGAGGTGGGAGGCCGCTGACCACAGGCGCCTGCGGGCGGCCGCCTCCTGGTCGGCGTCGGCGGTGGAACCGTCCAGGCGGGCGGCCAGCACGACGTGGGTGGCGTCGAGGTCGGCATCCAGTCGCGCGGCACGCTCGCGCAGCAGACGCGGGTCGCGGTCACGGGCGTCGAGCAGGTCGTCCAGAAGCTCGCCGCGCACCCGCTGTTCGGCCTCCGAGGCGGTACGCCGGGCGAGCAGCAGCAGCGAGGTGACCATCGCGGCGCGCTCCAGCGTGCGCTGGTCGACGGGGTCCAGGCCGGGATGGCCGCGCAGCACGAGGGCGCCGAGGAGTTCGCCGCCCGCGGCGACGGCGGCGATCCAGTCGTCCTGGTGCCGCACGGCGTGTCCTTCGGCCCGGGAGGTCTCCAGCGCCGCGGCCGGTGCCGTCTCGGCGAACTCGACGGTGCCGTCGAGGATGTGGGACACGGCTGCCGACACGTCGTGCACTCCCCCACCGCGCAGCACCAGTTCGGCGAGCCGGTCGTGGACGTCGGAGGCACGCTCGATAACAGCGCTGCGGTCCCGGATGATCTCGTTGGCCCGCTCCAGTTCGGTGAGGGCCGAGCGGGTCTCGGTGAGCAGGTGGGCGGTGTCGATGGCGGCCGCGGCCAGAGCGGCGAAGGAGCCCAGGAGCGCGATCTGCTCCCGCTCGAAGACCCGGGCACGCCGGTCCGCCGCGAACAGCACCCCGATGACGTGGTGCCCGAGCGTCAGCGGTACGCCGAGGATGGCGACCAGGCCCTCGTCCCGTACGCCCGCGTCGATGGCGAGGGTGTGCCGGAAGCGGTCGTCCTTGAAGTAGTCGTCGGTGACATAGGGGCGGGAGGTCTGGGCGACCAGTCCGCCGAGCCCTTCACCCATCCCGATCCGCAGTTGCTGGAAGCGGGCGGCGACCGAGCCCTCGGTGACCCGCATATAGGTGTCGCCCCGCGCCGGGTCGTTCAGGCTGAGGTACGCCACGTCCGTGCCGAGCAGCGACCGGGCACGCTGCACGATGGCCCGCAGCACCGCGTCCAGGTCTCTGAGCCCGGCCAGGTCGTGGGCGGTCTCGAACAGGGCGGACAGCTCGGCCTCCCGCCTGCGCCGGCCCTCCAGTTCGGAGCGCACGCGTAGGGCCAGCGCCTTGGCTGTTTCGAGCGCGGCGATCCGGTCGGCGGGCCGCCCCTCGGCGCGTGCGATCAGCACCGGCTGCTCGTAGGCGTCGGCGGACGCGCCCCTGGCCAGCAGGTCGAGGAAGGGTGCCTCGGCACTGCCGACGGAGCGCGCTGCGGACTGCACGTGATCGCTGGACATGCTCACAGGATTGCTCATCGTGCGCTCACCCCGTCAGGCCTGTGGAAAACTCCGGACCGGTCGGCGTGCCGACCGGTGCCTTTCAATGCGCTGTCCAGCCACCGTCGAGAACGAGCGACGTGCCCGTCACGAACGACGCCTGCGGACTGCACAGGTACGCCACGGCCTCGGCGACCTCCTCCGGTTCGATGAGCCGCTTGATCGCGCTGTCCTGGAGCAGTACCTCGGACACCACGCGCTCCTCGGGGATGCCGTGAGCCCGGGCCTGGTCGGCGATCTGCCGCTCGACCAGTGGGGTGCGCACATAGGCGGGATTCACACAGTTGGAGGTCACTCCGTGTGGGGCACCTTCGAGGGCCGCTGTCTTGGACAGGCCCTCCAGACCGTGTTTGGCGGCCACATAGGCGGATTTGTAGGCCGAGGCGCGCAGACCGTGCACCGAGGAGACGTTCACGATCCGTCCCCACCGCTGGCCGTACATGTGCGGCAGGGCGCCGCGGATCAGGCGGAACGGCGCCTCCAGCATCACGGTGAGCACCGTGTGGAACACCTCGGGCGGGAACTCCTCGATGGGGCGGACCAGTTGGATGCCGGCGTTGTTGACCAGCACGTCGGTGCCCGCGGCGGCCTGCTCGGCGGCGTCCAGGTCGGTGAGGTCGACGAGCTGCGGTTCGACGGTGCCCGCCAGCCCCGCCGACCGCTCCGCGAGTTCCTCCAGACCGGCCGCGTCCCGGTCGACCGCTCTCACCTTGGCCCCGGCCGCCGCCAGCCGCAGCACACAGGCGCGCCCGATGCCGCCGGCGGCGCCGGTGACAAGGGCGGTACGGCCGCCTAGGTCGAATGTGGGGGTGTGGGGTCCCGGGAGGGCGCTGCTAGCGGTCATGCTCCGACCCTAGGCAGCCCCGGGCCCTCACCACATGTGGTCCCACCCCATACTTCAGTCAGAACTCGTAGAGTCGAACCATGTGGGTGCGTCCATGAGCGCCTGCTTGATCCGCAGCAGTCCGAACTCGTTCAGCTCCGGCAGGGCGTCCACCGCGAACCACCCCACCTCCAGTGACTCGTCGTCGTTCACCCGTGCCTCGCCGCCGACGGCTCGGCAGCGGAACGAGATGTCCATGTACTGGCAGGTGTCGCCGTTGTCGTAGGTCACGGGCCGGAGCGCCTGGACCACGACGGTCCGCTCGACGACACAGCGCACGCCCGTCTCCTCCTCGACCTCGCGCACGGCACAGGCCGCGGGCTGCTCCCCCGGCTCCGGAATGCCGCCGAGCAGCGACCACCTGCCGGTGTCCGAGCGGCGGTTGAGCAGCACTCTGCCCTCGTCGTCGAAGACGACGGCGCTGACGCCGGGGAGCCAGAGGAGGTCGTGACCGATGGAGCTCCGCAGGGTGCGGATGAAGTCAGGAGTAGCCATGGCTGCGACCCTAACTCGCCGGTGGCACCCCTCCGGCGATCTTGACAGAACGGACGACCGCAGGACGGCCACCCGTCAGCGGCGTACCCCCGGCACAGGCTCGGCCGCCCTGCCTTACGGCGCTGGTGCGCTCACGCCGCACCGGCGCGACGCCCCCGCACTCCCGCACCGATCGCCCAGCCGAGCCCGCCCGCGGCGACCAGCACCAGAGCCATCTCGGGCAGGATGCCCAGCCGGGTGGCGGGGGTCTCCGTCGACCTCAGCGGCACCTTCTGCACCAGTGCGGCGGGCACAAACATGCCGGTCCTCTGGGTGATCTTCCCGTCCGGCATGATGATCGCACTGACCCCGCTGGTCACCGGCACGGTGACGGTCCGGCTGTGCTCCACGGCGCGGACCCGGGACATGGCGAGCTGTTGGTAGGTCATCTCGCTGCGGTCGAAGGTGGCGTTGTTGCTCGGCACGGAGATCAGCTGCGCGCCGTCGGTGACCTCGGACCGCACGGCCCAGTCGAAGGCGGCCTCGTAGCAGGTGACCAGGCCGACCTTGGCGTTGGCCATCCGGAAGACACCCGGCTTGCTGCCCCGGCTGAAGTCCTGGCGGACCATGGAGGTCCAGTTCTTGTTGATCGCGCCGATGAGCGAGCGCAGCGGCAGGTACTCGCCGAACGGCTGGATCTGCCGCTTGTCGTAGGTGTCCGTGGGGCCCTTCACCGGGTCCCACAGGATCTGCTCGTTGTAGAGCTTGCCGTCCCGCTCGACGACGCCGCCGACCGAGATGGGCGCGTCGATCGCCTTGGCCGCCGCGCTGATGACCGCGGCCGCATCGGTGTTGGCGAACGGGTCGACGTCGGAGGAGTTCTCCGGCCACAGCACGATGTCGGGCTTCGCGACCTTGCCCGCCTTCACCTCGGCAGCCAGCCGCTCGGTCTCGCGCGCGTGGTAGTCGAGCACGGCCCGACGCTGGGCGTTGAACTCGAGGCCCGCACGGGGCACGTTCCCCTGGATGGCCGCGACGGTCACCGTGCCGTCCTCGGCCTTGTCGCTGACAAGCGTCCGGGCGGCAAGCGCCCCGACCACGGGGACGGCCACGCTCAGCAGGGCCACGGCCGCGGCCGGACGCCGTACGGCACCGATCCCGCGCCGCTCCACGAGCAGACGCACGATCTCGTACAGGCCGAAGCCGCACAGGACGACGGCGAACCCCAGGACGGGCGTGCCGCCCACCGCGGCGAGCGGCAGGAAGACGCCGTCCGCCTGTCCGAACGCGATCTTGCCCCAGGGGAAGCCGTTGAACGGCGCACGCGCGCGTGCCGCTTCGCCGGCGATCCACACGGCCGCCGCCCACACCGGTGAGCCAGGCAGCTTCGACACCGCGGCGACGCCCACGCCGACCATCGCGACGAAGACCGCCTCGACCGCGACCAGCGCGATCCAGGGCACGGGGCCGACCTCGACGCCGGTCCACACCAGCAGCGGCAGCAGGAAGCCCAGGCCGAAGAGATAGCCGAGCCCGAAGGCCGCCTTCCAGCCGCGTCCGCGCAGCACCCAGCCGAAGGCTGCGAAGGCGGGCAGGGCCAGCCACCACAGGGTGCGTGGCGGGAAGCTGACGTAGAGCAGCACTCCGGAGAGCGCCGCGGCGGCGGCCGGGACGAGACGGCGGAGTCGGGCGGCCCAGCGGGAGGTGGGCGCGGACCGGGGCTCCAGCTGGTCCGACTCGTCCACGGAAGTTGCGGTGACGGTCACCCAGGGAGTGTACGGCGGCTGACCTCGGCGTCGTCGGCCCGGTCCGTCCGGTGACCGGAGCCCGCGACCGGGCGTGTGAGCCGCCGCGTGACAGGGTCGACCCGCACAACTCGTCCACAAATCGCCCATCAGCAGTTACGGTGTGCCGAAGTCCCCGCCCTGGGAGCCGGTAGCGTCCGGGCGGCGGGGCCACAGGTCGGGGGACCGGGGTTCGGGGGGCGGGGTGGGTTCCACGGGGATGACGACTGTGGCCGGATCCGAGGAGGACGGCGACAGACGAAACGTTTCCGACGCGGTGGGTGTGCTGGTGCTCGGGGCCAGTGCCACCTGGTCGCTGATCACTGCGGCCGCGCACGACGGCCGTCCGGAGGGCGTCCTCCTCGCCTTGCTGGCCGTCGCCGCGGGATACGCCGCCGGCCGGATCTCGGGGGCGTTGCTGCCGGTCGCCGCACCCTGCGCCGCCGCACTGACGGGCCTGGGCCTGGCGGTGGGGCTCCCCCGGCTGGCACCGGGGCCCGAGCTCGTCGGACCGCTCGGTCACGCGGGTGCCACGACCGCCCTGCTGACGCTCGCCACCGGTGCCGCGTGCTGCGCCGCCTGGTCCACCGCGGAGCCCGCCCTGCGGCTTCTCCTCCGGCTGCTCGCCGTCGGCATCGCCGTGGCCTCGGCCGCCCTGGGGTCGGTATCCGGACTGGTCACCTGCGCGGTGGTCCTGCTGTGCTCACTCGCCGCGGGCCGGATGCACCACCGCGGTCCTGGCATCGCCGGTCTCGTCCTCGCCGCGACCACGGTGACCGGCCTGACGTGGGCGGTGGCCGGGAACGCGGTGCCGGAGGGGCTCGCCGAGTCGCTGCGCGGCGGGCTCACCCCGCACCGGATCGAGCTGTGGCGCGAGGCCCTGCACCTGGCCCGCGAGGACACCGCGCTCGGCGTGGGGCCGGGGCGCTTCGGCGAACTCAGCACCACGGCGGCCCAGTCCCTGCTGCCCGACGGGAAGCCGCACTCGGCGCCGCTTCAGCTCGCCGCCGAGCAGGGCGTGATCGGGGTGGTGCTGCTGGCGGCGGCCTTCTGCTGGCTGCTGTACGCGTTGTGGCGCTCGCCGCGCTCCACTCCGGTGGTCCTGACCGCGGGTGCGGCCCTGACGGTGCTGGCGGCGATCTCCGCCGTCGGCAACGCGTTGAGCTTCACGATGGTGTCGGTGGGCGCGGGTCTCCTGGCCGGTCTGGCGACGGCTCACCCATTGGCCGACGAGGCGTTCCCGAGGTGACCGGCCGGCCCGCTCTCAGTGCCGCGGCTCCGTCGCGCCTGACCGCAGCCGGTCCCGGATGATGCGTACGGCGGCCTCGGCGTCGTCCACGGTGATCGTGAACGTGTGGCCGTCCCACAACTGGAGGACCACGCCCTCGCCGCGGCGTACGACGACGGCCGTGCCCTTCTCCGGACGCCAGCGATAGCCCCAGCCACCCCATTGGCGCGGGTTGACGTGCGGGGCGAACTCGGCACCGGCGACGTGCGCCAGCGGGATCCGGCGGCGCGGCACGCCGATGTGGCCGCAGCGCACCTCCAGGCACTCCATGTCGACCTTGAGGGCGACATGGACGAAGGCGAGCGTCAGGAAGAGGACCAGCAGTCCCGCCGCGATGCAGCCGACCACGGACATGACGAGCGGGGCGACGCCCGAGGTCCACGCCGAATCGACGGCGAGCTCGACACCGAGCGCCATGATCGCGGCACCGCCGAGCGCCAGCAGCCACTGGATCCGGTTGGAGGCGCGGCCGGTCCAGACGTCGGTGTGATGCGAGGTGTGCTCGCCGTGGGGGTGGTCCCTCATGCCTACGAGGTTACTCAGGTTTCGCGCTACGGGTAGGCCGTCGCGGAGAGTGACTGCGCCGGGCGGAGGCCTTCGTCTCCGTCGTCTGCGGTCAGCGGGCGGGGCTGGCCGTCAACAGGAGCCGGCCCTCCTCATAGGCCAGGGCGGGCGCGGGCAGCGCGGTGCCCTCGCGTCCGCTCAGCAGCACGGTGAGGGTGCCGGTGGCCGCCGCCTCGGGGGCGGACTGCTCGCCGATCCGGCGCAGAGCCTGGGCGGCGACGGCTCCGGCGGAGCCGTGCAGGACGAGCGGCGGGCGGCCGGGGCGCTGCACGGCGGCACGGATGCGCTCGGCGACCAGTTCGTAGTGGGTGCAGCCCAGCACGACGGTCGTCACGTCCTCGGGGGTCAGGGCGGCGGCCGCGGCCACGGCGGCGTCGATCGCGGCCTCGTCGGCGTGCTCCACGGCCTCGGCCAGGCCGTGGCAGGGCACCTCGGTGGCCGGCACTCCGTCGGCGAACTCGTCGAGAAGGCCGCGCTGGTAGGGGCTGCCCGTGGTGGCGGGCGTCGCCCAGATGGCGAAGGGGCCACCGCCGGCCGCGGCCGGCTTGATGGCGGGGACGGTGCCAATGACGGGAAGGCCGGGTTCGAGGCGGGCGCGCAGGGCCGTCAGGGCGTGCACGGTGGCGGTGTTGCACCCGATGATCAGGGCCTCGGGACCATGAGCTGCGGCGGCCTCGGCGAGGCTCAGCGCGCGCGAGACGATGTCGTCCGGCGTGCGGGGACCCCAGGGCATGCCGTCGGGGTCGAGGGAGAGCACGAGATCGGCGTCGGGGCGCAGTCGCCGTACCGCGGCGGTGGCCGCGAGCAGACCGATTCCGGAGTCCAAGAGCGCGATCTTCACCCGGCCACGATAGACGATGAGCCCTTTGGGGCCGGTCCCGTGGGGCAGACTGCGCGCGTGAGCGCCATCGCGTGGACCGCCGCCGTATCCCTCGCCGCCTGGCTGTGGCTGCTGCTCTGCCAGGGCTTCTTCTGGCGCACGGATGTGAGACTGCCGCCGGAACGGGATCCGGGGGTCTGGCCGTCCGTGGGTGTCGTGGTGCCGGCCCGCGACGAGGCGGAGGTGCTGTCCGCGAGTCTCCCCTCGCTGCTGGCCCAGGACTATCCCGGCCGGGCGGAGGTCTTCCTCGTCGACGACGGCAGCTCGGACGGCACCGGGGAACTGGCACGTGAACTGGCGCTGCGGCACGGTGGTCTGCCGCTGACCCTGTCCTCACCCGGGGAGCCGCCGGCGGGGTGGACGGGCAAGCTCTGGGCGGTGCGCCACGGCATCGGCCTGGCACGCGCGCGTGGCCCCGAGTACCTGCTGCTGACGGACGCCGACATCGCGCACGAGCCGGACAGCCTGCGGCGGCTCGTGGCCGCCGCGCATGCCGGGGGTTTCGACGTCGTCTCGCAGATGGCCCGGCTGCGGGTGGAGAGCCTGTGGGAGCGGCTCGTGGTGCCGGCGTTCGTCTACTTCTTCGCGCAGTTGTATCCGTTCCGCAGGATCGGCAGGAAGGGCTCACGAACGGCGGCCGCGGCGGGCGGCTGTGTCCTGCTGCGCGCCGGGACCGCCGAGCGGGCGCGGATCCCGGACGCCATCCGGCATGCCGTCATCGACGACGTGGCCCTCGCGCGGGCCGTCAAGGGCGGGGGCGGTCACATCTGGCTGGGCCTCGCCGAGCGCGTGGACAGCGTGCGCCCCTATCCCCGGCTGCACGACCTGTGGCGGATGGTGTCGCGCAGCGCGTACGCCCAGCTCCGCCACAACCCTCTGGTGCTGCTCGGGACGGTCGCCGGGCTCGCGTTGATCTATCTGGTGCCGCCCGTCGCCGTCGTCGTGGGCCCGGTGACGGGGAGTACGGCGACCTCGCTGCTCGGTGCGCTCGCGTGGCTGGTCATGACAGGGACCTACGTCCCCATGCTCCGCTACTACCGGCAGCCCCTGTGGCTCGCTCCCCTGCTGCCCTTCACCGCGTTCCTGTACCTCCTCATGACGGTCGATTCGGCGGTGCAGCACTACAGGGGGCGCGGCGCGGCCTGGAAGGGCCGTACCTACGCCCGCCCGGACACCGTCGTCGGCGAGAAGAGCTGAAGCGAGTGAGGCGCGGCCTCACTTACGGCCCGGCGTCCAGTTCATGCCCCAGCCGTATACGTGGTCCACCGTCCGCTGCGGGCTCACCCCACGGTCGGGGACCAGGTAGCGGGCCTCGCGCTGGACGACCAGGTCGTCGCCGGTGTTGGTGATCAGGGCCAGGGCGCACACCGTCGAGGGCACGGTGCACTCGTCGAGGGAGAACTCGATCGGTCCGCCGTGCTGCGGCTGCAGCGTGACCGTGGCGTGCAGGTCGGCGAAGGACCGCGCGCCCTCGTAGATGGTCACGAAGACAAGGATGCGCCGGAAGTCCCGCGTGTGGTCGAGATTCACGGTGAGGTTCTCGCCGGCGGCGCTCGAACCGGTGCGGTCGTCGCCGTCGAGGTGGATGTACGGCGGCTGGTGCAGGGCTCCATAGGCGTTGCCCAGTGCCTGTACGACGCCCTTGCGGCCGTCGCTGAGTTCGTACAGGGCGCACAGGTCGAGGTCGAGGTCCGCGTGCATGGCCGTCGCGCGGCCGCGCTTGCTGCCCCAGCCCGAGAACTGTTTGTGCACCTGCCAGTTGAGGTTCACGCGCATCGCGCCCGAGGTGCCGCCCTGTTTGGTGAGGGAGACGGAGGGAGCCGACTTGGTCAGCGTGACTTTGGTGAGGCGGACCGGCTGTGCGGTGGGCGGGGGCGGCGTGGTGGGCGGGGGCGGCGCGGTGACCGGCGCGGGCGTGCTGACCGGGGGCGCGGCCTGCTGGGGTTCGTCCACGGTGATCCCGAAGTCCGTTGCCAGACCTTCCAGTCCGCTGTCGTACCCCTGCCCCACGGCACGGAACTTCCAGGCGCCCTGACGACGGTAGAACTCACCGAGGACGAAAGCGGTTTCGACGGTGGCGTCCATGCTGCCGAACCGTGCGGCCACGGTGCCCTGCGCCGCGTCCCGGACCTCGATGCACAGATCCGGAACCCGCGCGAAGGTCCCGCCGTCCGCGGAAGCGGCGAGCACGACGGTCTCCACCGACGGCTCCACGCGCGCGAGGTCGACGAGCAGTGTGTCGGTCACCTGGGCGCCGTCGGTCCGCTTGCCTTCGTGGCGGACCGCTCCGGAGACGTGCTCGGGCTGGTTGTAGAAGACGAAGTCGGCGTCGGAACGAACCTTTCCTCCGACCAGCAGCAGGGCGGAGGCGTCCGCGGGAGGGACTCCCGGTCCGGAACGCCAGCTCAATTCGACGCGCAGTGCCGTCGTCGGCACCGGAACGTTCGACCCTTTCGACATTGACATGTGCGCCCCCATCAGGTGTCGGCAGGCCAGGACGCGCCCCGGGCGGTCCCTTGTGTTCTATACGTTCAACCTATTCCCCCGGGACAGCGAACTCCCATCCCACGCACAGGAAGATCGCCGGTCAACCGTCGGTAACCCGCCGGGAACTCGGCCTTTACATGATTCGGGGACGGTTCGGCGTCCTTTTTTGCCGAGTTCGCTCGCATTGGGGATCCCACGTCACTGCCGACACGGAAAACAACCCTCTTATCGGTCTCCCCAACCAGCACATCGTGGGCTTACCTTATGTGCCATGACCTCCCCCCGCTCCACTTATGGCGGCGGCTACTACTCCGCCTCCTTCCCGGACACTCCGATCTACGACTCGCTCGTGGCCGAGCGGGGCACCCCGCAGATCGCCCCGATCCGGGTCCCTGCCATGTACGACGTCCCGGTCAGTAATCTGCCGGCGCTGCCGTCCGCGCTGCCCGCTCTTCCCGCGGGCCCCTCCCAGTACGCCTACGGCTATCCGCAGGCCCAGCAGCCCTCTCCCCTGCAGCAGGCGCCCGCGGCGTACATCCCGCAGCAGGCCGCCGCGCCGCGCGGTTATCCCGGGCCGCAGCAGCAGCCGCGTCCGGCGGCTCCCGGCATGGGCACGGGCTACGAGGCGATGCGCCCCGCGGCTCCCCGGCCCGCGCAGGCGGCCCCGTACCAGGACCCGTACAACCAGCAGTACCGCGGGTACTGATACCCCTCCCCGGCCGTCGGTGCCCCCTGGCACGATGGCCTCATGGGGAATGCGCAACTGCTGTCGATTCACGTCCATCCGGTCAAGGCGTTCCGGGGTCTCGCGCTCCGGGAGGCCGAGGTCGAGCCCTGGGGGCTGGCCGGAGACCGGCGCTGGGCGCTGGTCGACGACGGGGGAAAGGTCGTCACACAGCGACAGCAGCCGCGCCTCGCGCTGGCCGCCGCCGAGCTGATGCCCGGCGGCGGCGTCGTGCTGTCCGCGCCCGGCATGGATCCGCTGACCGTCCCGGTTCCCGAGCCTGCCGAGACCGTCACCCTCGACCTGTTCGGGGACAAGGTCGAGGGCGTGCCCGCCGCCGGCGCGGCCGCACACTCCTGGTGCAGCGACTACCTCGGCAGCACGGCCCGCCTCGTCCACCTGGACGACCCCGCCACCCGGCGCCCGGTCGACCCCGAGTACGCGCTGCCGGGCGAGACCGTCACCTTCGCGGACGGGTATCCGCTGCTGCTCGCTTCCACGGCCTCCCTCGATGCCCTCAACTCCCTGATCTCCGAGGGCCGGCACGCGGCCGAGGGCCCGCTGCCCATGGACCGTTTCCGGCCGAACGTGGTCGTGGACGGTACCGGCGCCTGGGCCGAGGACGACTGGTCGCTCATCGCGATCGGCGACGTCACCTTCCGGGTGGCCAAGATGTGCGGGCGGTGCGTCGTGACCACGACCGACCAGACCGACGCCGTCCTCGGCAAGGAGCCCCTGCACACCCTGGGCCGCCACCGGCGCTTCGGCAGCAAGCTGGTGTTCGGGCAGAACCTCGTGCCGCGGTCCCGCGGCACGATTCGGGTCGGCGATCCGGTCAGGATTCTCGAATAGGCGACCGCGCGGGCGAGCCGTCGGGGAAGCGGCCGCGGACGGAGTTCCGTCAAAGATCCGCCTGTGCCCGGTCACGGGAACCCGGCCCGGGGGCCTGCGCGTTGGGGCTTTCATGAGGAGTTCATGAGAGGACCGGGCCCCAGGTGATTTCGCTCTCTCTTCGGCCTGTGCCCCACCTGAACTCCTCGGCGGGGGGTTATCACGGAGCGGGAAGGGGGTGCGGACGGTGCGAGCGATCAGCGGACTCTGGCGTTGGCGGCACAATCCGCTGCGCCGCGGGACCGACCTGGCCGAGGCCTGGGTGGGCCTCGTGGCCCTGGTGCTGATCCTGGTCGGCGGACCGGTGATCGGTGCTCTCACCGGCGGGGCGGCCCAGGACACTCTGCAGCGGACCGCGCGGGCCCAGCTCGAGTCCCGCCACCTGGTGACGGCGACGGTGGTCCGCAAGCTGAACCGCTCACCGCTGGACGCCGATCCCGAGACCTCCTCCGGGCGGGATCTGCGAAGCCGTGTGGTGGCCGACTGGACAGCGCCGGACGGCACCAGGCACGAGGGCAAGGTCATGGCCGATCTCCAGAGCCCGCACCGCGGCGACCACTTCACCATGTGGACGGACCTGCACGGGCGGACGGCGGCCCGGCCGCTGGACTCCGCCACCGCCACCACCCATGCCGTCCTCGCCGGCACAGGCGCGGCCCTGCTGACCGCAGGCCTGATCGAGGGCGGTCGGCGGTTCGCGGTCTGGCGGATGATCCGTCGCCGGTACGCCCGCCTGGACCGGGCCTGGGACCGCGCGGGCCCGGACTGGGGCCGGACCGGCACCGGCAGTTGACGGCCTTGCGGCTCTGGTCAACCCACCACCCACGCGCACGCTACGGTGGACCGGCCGAGGTTCCTCGGCAGCACAAACCCGCGTACGACAAGGTGGGGGCACAGCAACGCCATGGCACAGGGCACGGTCCAGGTGACGCACACCGGTACATCGCGGTGGCGGCGCCGCACGGGTGAGTACGCGTCCCTCGCCGCCGCCCTGGAGGCCGCGGCCGACGGTGACGTCCTCACGGTCGCGCCCGGCACCTACCGGGAGAACCTCGTCCTGCAGCGGGCGGTGACCCTGCGGGGCCCGGAGGGTTCTCCCGGCTCCGTGCGCATCGCGCCAGTGGACGGAGTGCCGTTGACCGTGCGTGCCTCCGCGGTCGTCCAGGACCTGCATGTGGAGGGCCAGGACGCGGCCGCGCCCGCTCTGCTCGTCGAGGAGGGCACCCCGGAGCTCGCCGACATCCGGGTCGTCACCCGGTCCGCCGCCGGCATAGAGGTGCGCGGGGGCGCGCGGCCGACCGTACGGCGCTGCACCGTCGACAACCCGGCCGGCGTCGGCATCGCCGTACTGGACGGCGCGGGGGGCGTGTTCGAGGAGTGCGAGATCGTGGCGGCCGGCCAGTCCGGCGTCGCGGTCCGCGGTGGCGCCCACCCCCGTCTGGAGCGCTGCCGGGTCCACCACACCTCGGGCGCGGGCCTTTCGGTCACCGGCGAGAACTCCGCGCTGGAGGCCGTGGGTTGTGAGGTCTACGAGGTCCGCGGCAGCGGGATCCAGATCACCGGCCGGGCCACCGCGCACCTCACCGACTGCGATGTGCACCGCACCACCACCGACGGCGTCACCCTCGACACCGACGCGGTGCTGACCCTGGCCGACTGCCGTATCCACGACATCCCGGAGAACGCGGTCGACCTGCGCTCCCGGTCGGTCCTGACCCTGACGCGCACCACGGTGCGGCAGTTCGGGCGCAACGGCCTGTCGGTGTGGGATCCGGGCACGCGCGTGGACGCCAACCAGTGCGAGATCTTCGACAGCACGGGCGACTACCCGGCCGTCTGGGTCAGCGACGGCGCCACCGCGGTACTCGACTCCTGCCGGGTGCACGACGTGCCGGACGCCCTGTTCGTCCTGGACCGCGGCTCCCGCGCGGACGTCGTCGACAGCGACATCTCCCAGGTGCGCAACACGGCGGTGTCGGTCAGCGACGGCGCCACCGCCCAGCTCGACGACTGCCGGATCCGGGACGCGGCGACCGGCGCCTGGTTCCGTGACCACGGCAGCGGCGGCACCCTCAACAACTGCACCGTGGACGGCACCCAGACCGGCGTGATCGTCACCAAGGGCGCCGACCCGACGCTGGAGCGCTGCACCGTCGACTCCCCGGCCGAGGCCGGGTTCTACGTGTCGGCGGGCGGTCGCGGCAGCTTCCTGAACTGCCGGGTGACCGGCAGCGGCGGCTACGGCTTCCACGTGATAGACGGCTGCCGTACGACGCTCAAGAAGTGCCGTACGGAGCGGTGCGCGCGCGGGGGCTACGAGTTCGCGGACGCCCCTGATGCGGCGGCCGGCGCGGGCCCCGTCGTCGAGGACTGCACGAGCGACGAGAGCGGCGGCCCGACACCGCCCGCGGCCCGGGAGACGGCAGTACTGACGGAGTCCTACGCCCCCGGCGTGCTGGGCGCCATCCCCGGTCAGCGCATCACCGAGCAGGAACCGCTGGTTCCCCCCGCCGAGCCGGACAGGGCGTCGCGCTCCTCGAAGGCCGTCCTCGGTGAACTCGACGCGCTGGTGGGCCTGGACAGCGTCAAGCGCGAGGTCCGGGCGCTCACCGACATGATCGAGGTGGGCCGGCGCCGCCAGCAGGCGGGCCTCAAGGCCGCGTCCGTCAAGCGTCACCTGGTCTTCACGGGCTCCCCCGGCACCGGCAAGACGACGGTGGCCCGGCTCTACGGCGAGATCCTCGCGTCCCTCGGTGTGCTGGAGAAGGGCCATCTCGTCGAGGTGTCCCGCGTCGACCTGGTCGGCGAGCACATCGGCTCCACCGCGATCCGCACCCAGGAGGCCTTCGACCGGGCGCGCGGCGGAGTGCTGTTCATCGACGAGGCGTACGCGCTGTCGCCGGAGGACTCGGGCCGGGACTTCGGCAAGGAAGCCATCGACACGCTGGTCAAGCTGATGGAGGACCACCGGGACGCGGTCGTGGTGATCGTCGCGGGCTACACCGCCGAGATGGAGCGGTTCCTGTCGGTCAACCCGGGTGTGGCCTCCCGTTTCTCACGGACGATCACCTTCAGCGACTACGACCCCGAGGAACTCCTCAGCATCGTGGAGCAGCAGGCCGAGGAGCACGAGTACCGGCTGGCACCGGGCGCCCCGGAAGCCCTGCGGACGTACTTCACGGTGCTGCCCAAGGGGCCCGCGTTCGGCAACGGCCGTACCGCGCGCCAGACCTTCGAGGCGATGGTCGAGCGGCACGCGAGCCGGGTCGCCCAGGTGGCCGACCCGACCACGGACGATCTGACGCTGCTCTACGCCGAGGACCTGCCCGAGTCGTCCTGAGACCGCGGGCCCGGCACGTCCGGCTGGAGCCTGCCCAGCAGTTTCTCCCGCTCCTCGGCGAACGCCGGGTCGGCCTGGTAGTCGGAGTGACCGAGGATCGGCGCGGGCAGCGGGTGCAGGTCGGTGCGGCCGTAGGCCAGCGGGTCCTTCAGTGGTGCGCGGTCCACCTCGGGGCCGCAGTCGCCGGGCAGCCGGACCGGGCCGCCGATGGGGTCCGTGAGCCGGTGGAGGTTGCGCCAGCAGTCCACGTCGTGGTGCAGGGCGGTGAGGGCGGCCGGGCCGAAGTGCGCCGGGAACCAGCGGCCGTAGAGGCGTTCCAGCGGGGAGCCGTAGGTCAGCAGGGCGACCCGCCCCCGGACCGAGGGCTCCAGCTGCCAGGCCGCGGCGGCCGCGAGCACGCTGCCCTGGGAGTGTCCGGAGATGACCAGCCTGCCGCGCGTGGCCCGGATCCAGGTCGCGATCCGCCAGGTCAGGTCGGGTACCGCGCGCTCGGCGTAGCAGGGCGGGGCGAAGGGGTGGGCCGCGCGGGGCCAGAAGGTGCCGACGTCCCAGAGGATGCCGATGGTGCGTCGGGCGGAGGGGTCCTTGTAGGCGCGCCTGCCCCAGGTGACGAACAAGATGAAGCCGAGGCCGATGAGCCAGGACCCGATGGCCTGTGCGCTTTCCGCCGCGCCCTCGACGAAGGCGTACGACCCCTCGGCGGCCTTGCCCGGTGTCTTGTGGGAGGTCAGCGCGCCCACCAGGGCTCCGGCGCCGAGCAGCAGGGTGCTGGCCGACGTCACTCCGAGCAGGCGCGGTCCCCGGTCCGTCAGCGCGGCCATGGCGCGGGTCCTGGCGATGTGCCGGGTGCGTGCCGCGTCCTTGAGTTCTTCGGGGTACTCGCTCTCCACCGTGGCCAGTTGGGCCCGGCCGGCCCGTACGGTCCGCCGGCCGAGCCAGGCGCCGTGTCCCAGGAGCACGACGAGGACCAGTGGGATCACGGACGCCTGCCAGGTCAGCAGGACGGGCGGTCCGGGGATGCTCGCGCCGGTGCCGTCCAGCCAGTCCGCCACCCGCTGCGACACGCCGCCGGACATCACCCCGCCCAGGGCGCAGGCCAGCATGGCCACGGCAGGTCCGCCCAGTCCGCGCATCGCGGCCCGCGGTTCGGGGTGCGTGCGGTACAGGACGTGGGCCACCACGGCGAGCGCGAGGACCAGCACTCCCTGGACGAAGGCGATGCCACCGAAGGTCGCGTCCCCCGACAGCCGGCCGTGCGACTGCCACCCCGGCCGCTCCCACCCGGCGTACACCACGGCGAGGGCGAGCAGGAGGAGCGCGGTGAGCGGCAGTCGGCGTACGAGATTCTCGTCGAGGGTCCGGTCCAAATACCTCTCGCTGCGTCCGCGGCGGCACACAACCCAGACGACGCCGACCCCGGCGGCGACAAGGCCGGTCTGCAGGAGCCGGCCGAGTGTGTCGAGCAGGGCGGGGCCGCCCGGCTCGCGATCGAAGCGGGCCGCCGT
This sequence comes from Streptomyces sp. NPDC031225, assembly GCF_055570355.1. Classification (NCBI taxonomy): domain Bacteria; kingdom Bacillati; phylum Actinomycetota; class Actinomycetes; order Kitasatosporales; family Streptomycetaceae; genus Streptomyces; species Streptomyces sp. NPDC031225. The sequence continues at coordinate 124,030 of NZ_JBVIHJ010000003.1, forward strand.
CGACGCGACCGCAGCGGCGATCGTCAGCAGTCCTGCGGCGGTGTGCGCGGCACGCAGACGGGCGACCAGGCGGCGGCCGTACCAGAAGCCGGGCCGCCCGAGCGCGGTGCGGTCGTGGTCCTCCTCGGGTTCGCCCCGGCGGAACATGGGCTGCTGCGACTCGTATGCCCGCCAGGTGCGGTGGGACAGGTACCAGAGCAGTCCTGTGAGCGCGGCCGGGACGAGAGCCGCGAGGGCGAGGCGGCGGCCCGGCCGACTCCACCAGCCGGCGTCCGAGACCTCGGGTGACAGGAAACCCAGCCAGGAGTGCGACTCCGCGCACGCGCGTGTGCCCGCGCACTGCCAGGCCGCGAGATCGAGGGCGACCTCGCAGGCCGCGGCGACCAGCAGGACCGTCAGGGTCAGGCCGGCGAGCCGCACCAGCAGGCCGTACAACCGCACCGTCCGTCTGCGGCCGCGCGTGGTGGGGCGCATCCAGTGGGCGAGGTTGACCACCATGAACGGCAGCAACAGCAGCCACAGGGCGCGGGTGCCGTTGCCGGAGGTGAGGTTGCACCAGACGTACGCCTCGGGCACCGGACCGGTGCGGCCGTCGCGCGGGCCGGTCTCTCCGGCCTCCGCGTCGACGTCGTCGGCGCGCCGGAACACGGCCGCGACCTCGTCACCGGTGATCCGCACCGTGCGCGGGTCGTCGAGCATCTTCTCCGGTGTGGTGCCGCCCACTCCGTGGACCAGGAGTTCCAGGGCGGCGCCGGATTCTTCGGGCCGGGCGGCATTGCCGTCCGTGCCCACGGCTGGGACACGTTCCACTGTTTCGCACTTCCCCCGTGACGCGCTGTCGGCATCTGTCCGTGCGGGCACAAGGATCGCCCGTCGGCGTGTTCCGCACACCTCTCGTCACGCAATCTCCCCGATCCGGGTGACTTCGGGAACCCTCGTGTCGTCCCGGTGGCATGCGCGCGACGGGACGGTCGGTGGCGCGACCGGAGGGGGCCCGTGCGAGTATGGGACGTCCGCACGCCAGGGACGGGCAAAATGTGCTTGTCGGAGCGGGTGTACGGCGTGTGGGTCGGCTTGAGGCGAAAGGACCGGAGCGTACGTGAGCGAGAATCAGAACCTCCTCGCGGAGCAGCGGCGCGCCCTGATCCTGGACGAGGTCCGGCGCCGAGGCGGGGTCCGCGTCAACGAGCTGACCCGCAAGCTCGGCGTGTCGGACATGACCGTACGGCGCGATCTCGACGCGCTGGCCCGTCAGGGTGTGCTGGAGAAGGTGCACGGTGGCGCGGTCCCCGTGGTCGAGGCGAGCACGCACGAGCCGGGTTTCGAGGCGAAGTCGGGCCTGGAGCTGACCGCCAAGGAGGACATCGCACAGTCCGCGGCGGAGCTGGTCGCGCCGGGGACCGCGATCGCGCTGTCGGGCGGTACGACGACGTACGCGCTGGCCCATCATCTGCTCGACGTCCCGGATCTGACCGTCGTCACCAACTCGGTGCGGGTCGCCGACGTCTTCCACGCGGCGCAGCGCACCACGGGCCCCCGGCAGGGCGCGGCCACCGTCGTACTGACCGGCGGTGTTCGCACCCCGTCCGACTCGCTGGTGGGGCCGGTGGCCGACCAGGCGATCGGGGCGCTCCACTTCGACGTGCTCTTCCTCGGCGTGCACGGGATATCGGTCGAGGCGGGCCTGTCGACGCCGAACCTCGCCGAGGCCGAGACGAACCGCCGCCTCGTGCAGTCGGCGCGGCGCGTCGTGGTGGTCGCCGACCACACCAAGTGGGGGACCGTGGGCCTGAGTTCGTTCGCCTCGCTGGAGCAGGTCGACACGCTGGTGACAGACGCGGGGCTGCCCTCCGCGGCGCGCGCGGAGATCTCCGAGCATCTGCGGCGACTGGTGGTGGCCGGTGAGTCCGGTGCGGCCGTCGAGGGTACTGACAGCTGACTGAGCGGCAGTTAAGGTGACACCTCCCGCATCGGCCCTACGGGGGGTGTCCATGGCTCACCAACTCCGTGCGGTGGGGCTCGACTTCATCGAGACCGCGCCCGTACGGCTGGTGTTCGCGCAGGAGATGTCCGCACCTCCTGTGTCCGTCTTCCGGGCCCTCGCCGACGACGTGCCCGGCTGGGCGGAGTGGTTCTCGGCGGTGACGCTGGCCCGGTCGACCGGGGACGGCTCGACCCGAGAGATCCACCTCAAGGGCAGCGGCCGCTTCCAGGAGACGATCATCGCGGCGAAGGAAGCCGAGGTGTACGCCTATCGCGTCGACGTGGCCAACGCTCCCGGCGCCCGCGCCATCGCCGAGGAATGGCGTCTCACCCCCGCCGGGACGGGCACCCGGGTGCGGTGGACGTTCGCCGTGGACGGCACGGCGGCGTTCCGCGTCGTCGCGAAGCTCGGGAACGCCGGGCTGGGGCGGGCCTTCCGCAACGCGGTCAGGACCCTGGACGCGCGTCTCGCCGGGTAGGGGTCACGATGGCCCGCCGGGCCGACTGCCTGCCGTTGCGATCCGGCCTACCGGCGGCTCGTGTCCCTGCCTACGGTCGGCCAGGCACCGCGGGACCGAAAGCCCGACCGTGTGGCCTCCAGTCGATGGCCAGCCTGGGGCCGGCCGAGCAACGACCCGCCGGACAGCGGTCGCCCCCACGGCCCGCCAGGCATCACCAACCCCCAACACCGCCCAATACCTCCAGCCGAGGACTCATGCGGGCGCCGCCGAGCAACGACCCACGGGCCGCCAAGCACCACCGGCCCCCAACACCGCCCCACACCCTCCGGCCACCCACCCACGGGAGCCCAGCCGAGCAACGACCCACCGGACAGCGGCCGCCCCTCCGCCCGTCAGGCGGGCCGAGACGCTGTTCCACACCTCGGGCGGACGACCCGCATACCCACCTCGCCCCGGCCGACCGCCGGCTTGTCGATGAGTCCGGTCCACCGGAGACCCCCAGGCACCTCCGGGCCGTAAGCCTCGCCCGGGGCCTCCAGCCGAGGACCCGCCCCCGGCGCCCCGGCCGACCGAGGGGCTACCGGTCCGGCCAGAGACCCGTCTCCAGCAGTGAGCCGATCGCTGTCATGTACGGCTCGATGTCCAGCCCCTGCTCGGCGAGCCACGTGTCGGAGTAGTACTTGTCGAGGTAGCGGTCACCCGGGTCGCACAGCAGCGTGACGACGCTGCCCCGGCGTCCCTCGGCCACCATCTCGGCGATGATCTTCAGCGCGCTCCACAGTCCGGTGCCGGTCGAGCCACCCGCCCTGCGGCCGATGGCCTGCTCCAGAGCCCGTACGGCGGCGATGCTCGCCGCGTCCGGGACCTTCATCATGCGGTCGATCGCGCCGGGTACGAAGCTCGGCTCCATGCGCGGCCGGCCGATGCCCTCGATGCGCGAGCCGCAGTCGCACGAGACGTCCGGATCGCCGGTGGTCCAGCCCTCGAAGAAACAGGAATTCTCCGGATCGGCCACACAGATGCGGGTGTCGTGCTGCATGTAGTGGACGTACCGGGCGAGGGTCGCCGAGGTGCCGCCGGTACCGGCCGTGGCCACGATCCACGCGGGCTCCGGGAACCGCTCCAACTCCAGCTGGCGGAAGATGGATTCGGCGATGTTGTTGTTGCCCCGCCAGTCCGTGGCCCGTTCCGCGTAGGTGAACTGGTCCATGTAGTGGCCGCCGGTCTCCACCGCGAGGCGGGCGGACTCCTGGTACATCGTGCGCGGGTCGTCCACGAAATGACACCGGCCACCGTGGAACTCGATGAGGCGGATCTTCTCCGCGCTCGTCGTGCGGGGCATGACCGCGATGAAGGGCACGCCGGTCAGTTTCGCGAAGTACGCCTCGGACACGGCCGTCGAGCCGCTGGACGCCTCGATCACCGGTCGGCCCGGCCGGATCCAGCCATTGCACAGGCCGTAGAGGAAAAGTGAGCGGGCCAGCCGGTGTTTGAGGCTGCCCGTCGGGTGGGTCGACTCGTCCTTGAGGTACAGGTCGACGCCCCACGTGTCGGGCAGCGGGAAGCGCAGGAGGTGGGTGTCGGCCGACCGGTTGGCGTCGGCCTGGACCTTGCGGACGGCTTCTTTCAGCCAGCCGCGGTAGGCGGCGTCGCTGCGGTCGACATCGAGGGTGCCGCCGGTCCTGGTCTGCTGTGGGGTACTCACGACAGGGCTCCTTACGCTGCGCGCCGACGACGGGTCGCGCGGCCGACGCTTCGATCATAGACACCTTCCGCACGCTTCTCACCTGCATAAACGTGCCTTTGGGAGCCTCAAAGGCACCCCTGGGGTCTGGATGCGCCGCACCTTCAGGGGTGCCTGCGGGGGCGCATTCGAACGAGTGCTCCGGACACTTGCGACGAGGTGTCATGCGCACTGGTGCTCCACGCCCGTGGCGGGCAGACTGCACCAGGCGGGACGGACGTCTCGGACGGGGGCGCACACTGGATCACTACAGTCGACTCTCCGGCCCACGCGGAAGCACGGGCCGACACACCGACGCGCACAAGGGGGCGGGCGGCATGGCGGAGCCGGAGTTCACGGCTATGGGCGTGCGGATCGGCAAGAGGCTGCGCTCGCTCACCCGGGCCGGTCAGGTGCGGATCAGCGACGGCAGACTGGAACTGCTCACCAGCTACGGCAGCGAGATCGACAGTGCGCCGGTGCAGGCGGTACGCGCCTCCAAGCCCTGGTTCGCGGCCGACGACCGGGCCCTCGCGGATCTCAACGGGAACCGCTACCTGCTGACCCTGGGCGAGCACGACCCCGCTCCGGGCGAGCCGGGGCCGCCTGCGGCACGCCGGTTCATCGAGGCCGTACGCAGGGCCGCGGGGCGCCGGGACTGAGTCGTCGTACCCGGCGCGGGCAGGCTTTGCCGACCGCGAGTTGCGCCACCGCGCCTCCTGCGCCACTCTGATCTCACATCACTCTGGGTTTACCGGCGATTACGCTGCGAACCAGCCCGCCGGGCACAACAGCAGGCGGCCGTCTTCGTCCAGGCACCTGCTCGATCCGAACTCCGTGTTCTTCCGGACCTCACGTCGGGGAGTCGCAGCCGTGATCAGTCACCCAAGCAGGCATTGCACGGTAGAGCTTCAAGCCCTGCCGTCGCGGATCGGCCAGGTCCGCAGAATCCTTTCAGCGCATCTGCGCTACTGGCATATGGATCCCCTCATAGACCGGGCCGAGCTCGGTGTGACGGAGCTGTTGACCAACGTCCACCGCCATGCGCAGCCCGACAAGACGTGCACCGTGGAGATCGAGCTGCTGCTCGACCGGCTCACGGTCTCGGTGCACGACCACGACCCGCGTCTGCCGGTCGTGGCCGACATCAAGGACACCGAACCGCTCGCCACGTGCGGGCGGGGGCTCGCGATGGTCGCCGCGGTCAGCGAGAGCTGGGGCATACGGCCGGACGGCGAGTCGGGCAAGGTCGTGTGGTTCACGCTGCCGACGCCTGCCGCCGCGCTGCCCACCGCCACTCGTCCGCTCCGGCGGACGGTCACGGAGAAGCCCGCGCTCAGGTTCGCGGAGGTCTCGGTGGACAGCCACCGGCCCGAACACGCTCCCGCCCGGTCCGCCGTTGCCGGCTGACCGGGCGGTGACACCCGTCGTCCTCACTCGGTCGCGATCGCCCTCAGCACGTCCAGGCGAGCCGCGCGCCGGGCCGGGCGCAGGCCCGCGAGGGCTCCCGCCGCGAGGCCCACCAGGGCGACCACCGCGAGTTGCAGCGGTGGCATCGCGAAGGCGAAGGTGCTGTCGCTCGCGCCGTCCGACGCCTTGACCAGGACCCAGCCGAGGAAGGCGCCGAGGGCGAGTCCGCCGACGGTGCCGAAGGCGGCGACCAGGACGGACTCCCAGCGCACCATGGCCCGCAGCTGGGAGCGGGTCTGGCCCACGGCCCTCAGCAGACCCAGTTCGCGGGTGCGCTCGTGGATCGCCAGGGTCAGCGTGTTGGCGATGCCCAGCAGGGCGATGAGGACCGCGAGGGCGAGCAGCGCGTAGACGAGCGTCAGCATCATGTCGATCCCGCTGGCCGAGGACTGCGCGTACTCGTCACGGGTCTGCACGTCGGGACTGCCGTACTGTGCCGCCACCTTCTTCACCGCCGCCTTGCCCGCGGCGGTGTTCACGCCGGCCTTGAAGGAGACGGCGACCAGGGTGTCGGAGTCCTGCGTGCGGTGCGGGGCCCAGGCCGCCCTGGTGATGACGTAGTCCCCCGCCAGCTCGGACCGTCCGTAGAGTGCGCGGACCGTGAAGGTCCGTGACGTGCCGTCGGTGAACGTCAGCCGGGCTGTGTCGCCGGTGGCGAGGTGCTGCTTGTCCGCCTCCTTCCCGGTGATGGCGATGCCGTCGGTGCCCAGGTCGTTCAGGGAACCGCGGACCGTGCCGAGGTCGAAGGTGCGCGCCAGTGCGGGCGGGTCGGTGACGGTCAACGCCCGTCCCTGGCCGTTGACTTCGGCGACGCCACGACCGAGCCCCACCGCCGTGTCCACCTCGGGCAGTCGCTGCACCGCCCCGGCGAGCCGGGGGCTCAGGCCGCTGCCGCCCGCACCGAACGACGGCGTGCTGACTGCGAGATCACCCGCGAAGGACCGGGAAACGGTCTGGTCCATGGTCGCCTTCAGGGACGCCCCGAAGACCGTGAACAACGAGACCACCGCCACGCCGATCATCAGCGCGCTCGCGGTGGCGGCGGTCCGTTTCGGGCTGCGCAGGGCGTTGCGCCGGGCGAGCCCGCCGGTGACTCCGCGGACCCGGTCGAGGGGGCCGCCGAGGACGCGTACGGCTGTCGTGGAGGCGACCGGGCCGAGCACCACGAAGGCGGCCAGGGCGAGGACGGCTCCGATGCCCGCCAGCAGGATGGACGGGGACACCAGGACGCCGGTGAGGGTGACGGCGAGGGCGAGCGCGGCCAGGCCCGCCCCGGTGACCGCGCGGACGCGGGAGGCACCCGACTGGTCGACGGCCGATTCGCGCAGGGCGGCCAGCGGGGCGGTGCGGCCGGCGCGTACGGCGGGCAGCAGCGCGGAGCCCAGGCAGACCAGGATGCCGACCACGAGCGGCAGCGTCAGCGACAGGGCGCTGACCACCAAGTCGCCGTCCGGGAAGGGGAATCCGATGGCCGGGAACAGGACCTGGAGCCCGGCGGCGATGCCGATGCCGCCTGCCAGGCCCACGGCGGACGCGGTCACGGCCACGACGCTCGCCTCGGTCAGGGTCGACGCGGTGACCTGACGACGGGAGGCACCGAGGGCCCGCAACAGCGCGTTCTCGCGGGTGCGTTGGGCGACGACGATCGCGAAGGTGTTGTGGATGGAGAAGGTGGCGACCAGAAGGGCGACGCCGGAGAACACCAGGAGGAACGCCGTGAAGATCGACAGGAACTGACTGGAGATCATGTCGGTGTTCTCCTGGGTCGACTCCTGACCGGTGATGGCCTCGACCCCCTTGGGCAGCACGGGTGTCAGCCGGTCGACGAGTTCCTGCTGACCGACGCCGGACGTTGCGCGGACCTGGATGCTCGACGCCCGGCCGGGCCCGGCCGTGAGGAATTTCTCGGCGTCGGCGAGGGTCATGCCGGTGAAGGTCACCTGGGCCATGCCGTCCTCGCCGCCGAAGGTCGCGAGGCCCACGATCGTCACGTCGACGGGGTCGGGTGTGCGCAGGACGGTCGTGTCGCCGATCTTCAGGTCGCCCCGGTCCGCGGTGCCCCGGTTGACGACGACCTCGCCGGGCCTCTCGGGAGCGCGGCCCTCGGCCAGTCGGTACGGGTTGAGCTGCGGGTCGTCGATCCAGTTGCCGGCGAGGGTGGGCGGGCCCTGGCCCCCGATGGGCTTGCGGTCGGCGCCGACCAACTGGCCGGCGCCCTGGATGTCGGGCACGGCGGCCGCGACACCCGGGACCTGCTCGACGGTCCGCACGAGACCGGCGTCGACCGGTTCGCGCACTCCCTCGCTCTCCCCCGGCGTGGTGATGGCCCCGGCGCTGCGGATCACCGCATCCGTGCCGCCGGTCGCCTTGCCGAACATGGCGTCGAAGCCGGCGCGCAGCGTGTCGCCCATGACGAGGGTCCCGGCGAGGAAGGACACGCCGAGGAACACCGCGAGGAAGGTTCCGGCGAAGCGCCGCTTGTGGGCACGAAGGGAGGAGACGCTGAGGCGCAGGGAGGCGTTCATGAGGGCCCCTCCGTCCATGTCCCTGAGCGGGATCCGGCCCGTGCGGGTGTGTCCAGGGCCTTCATCCGGTCCAGGACCTTGTCGGCGGTCGGGGATTCCATACGGTCCACCAGACGTCCGTCGGCGAGGAAGACGACCTCGTCGGCGTGGGCGGCGGCGACCGGGTCGTGGGTGACCATGACGACCGTGCGGGCCGTCCGGCGCACGGTCCTGCCGAGCAGGGCGAGGACCTCGCCGCCGGAGCGGGAGTCGAGGTTTCCGGTGGGTTCGTCGGCGAAGACGACGTCCGGCCGGCCGGCGAACGCGCGGGCCACGGCGACGCGTTGCTGCTGTCCGCCGGAGAGCTCGGCAGGCCGGTGGTGGAGCCGGTCGCGCAGGCCGACGACGTCGACGAGGGCGTCCACCCACTCCGGGTCGCCCGCGCCTCCCGCGAGATCGAGCGGCAGCCGGATGTTCTCCTCCACGGTCAGCGTCGCCACCAGGTTGAACGCCTGGAAGACGAAGCCGACGCGGTCCCGGCGCAGCAGGGTCAGACGGCGGTCGTCGAGGGAGCCCAGCGCGGTGTCGCCGATGTAGGCATCGCCCGAGGTCAGCGTGTCGAGGCCGGCCGCACAGTGCATGAGGGTGGACTTGCCGGAGCCCGAGGGCCCCATGATCGCGGTGAAGCGCCCGGCCGGAAAGTCGACGCTCACCCCGTCCAGGGCCCTCACCCCGGTGTCGCCGCCGCCGTACAGCTTCACGGCGTCGACCACCCTGGCGGCCGGCGGCATCCGCGTCGTGGCGGTCCGGGTGGTCGTGGCGGTCATGCCGCACCGCCCTTGCCCGCTGTACGGCCGAACTGCTCGTCCAGGACGGAGAGCCGGCGCCAGTACTCGTCCTCGTCGATCTCACCGGAGGCGAAGCGTCGGCCGAGCATGGCGATCGGCGAGTCACCGGAGGGAGCGGCTTCGGCCAGGGCGCGCCACGGGCCGCGGCGGCCGCGCAGGCCGGTGCGGCGCAGGACGGTGACGACGCCGAGCACGACGGCCGCCCAGATCAGCGGGAAGAAGAGGATCCACGGGCCGGGGCCGCCGTCCCCGTAGGCGAGGGTCTGCATGTCGGTTCATCTCCCTGGAATTCCGGAACACGAAGTTCGGTGATGCTTCGAGACTGGCTCCGGGGAGGGGTCCGGGTCGTCGTACGGCCAGCGGCAGTGCGTGTACCTCCCGGGGAGTACAGCGGCCCGTCTCGTCTGCTCCGTACGGCCCTCGACTTCTGTAACTACTAGTATGTACAGTACGCTCATGAGCACCTCGGACCGACTGATCGAGTCCACCCGTGAGCTGCTGTGGGAGCGCGGCTATGTGGGCACCAGCCCCAAGGCCATCCTGGAGCGCGCGGGCGCCGGACAGGGCAGCATGTACCACCACTTCAAGGGCAAGCCCGACCTCGCCCTCGCCGCGATCCGGCGGACCGCCGAGGAGCTGAGGGCCACCGCGGAGGGAGCACTCGGCGGGCCCGGAACGCCGTACGAACGCATCGAGGCGTATCTGCGGCGCGAGCGGGATGTGCTGCGCGGCTGTCCGATCGGCCGGCTCACGATGGACCCGGACATCATCGCCAGCGACGAACTGCGCGGGCCCGTCGACGAGACGATCGACTGGATCCGCGAGCGCATCGCCGGAATCGTCGAAGAGGGCAAGGAACAGGGCCAGTTCGCGTCCCGGCTGGACGGCGAGGAGATCGCGGCGACGGTCCTCGCGACCGTGCAGGGCGGTTATGTGCTCGCCCGCGCGTCCGGTTCTCCCGCGGCGTTCGACACGGGCGTGCGGGGACTGCTCGCGCTGCTCACACCCCAACCCTCGTAAGGGAGTTCACCCCGTGCAGATCACCCGACAGCGCCCCACAACCCGGCAGGGAGCGGCCGAGAACTTCACCGGGACGGTGTGGCTCGACGAGTTGGCCGCGCCCCCCGCCCCGTCCCGGCTGCGGATGTTCAGCGTCCACTTCGCACCCGGCGCCCACACCGCGTGGCACCGCCATCCGCACGGCCAGGTGCTCTCCGTGACGGAGGGCGAGGGCCTGGTGCAGCGCAGGGGCGGTGCCGTCGAGCCGATCCGGGCGGGCGACACCGTGTGGATCGAGCCGGGTGAGTGGCACTGGCACGGGGCCGGGCCGCACACCTTCATGACCCATCTCGCGGTCGTCGAAGCCGCGGAGGACGGCACGACCGCCGACTGGGACGCGCACGTCGCCCCCGAGGACTACCCCGCCTGAGGAGGCACCGGATGCACGCCATGCAGTACGAGCTCACGCTGCCGGCCGACTATGACATGGCCGTCGTCCGCGCCCGGGTGGCCCGGGTCGGGCATCTGCTCGACGAATGGCCCGGGCTCGGCTTCAAGACGTACCTGATACGCGAGCGCGGGGTGAACGGCTCGCCCGTCAACCAGTACGCGCCCTTCTACCTCTGGGACACCGTGGAAGGCATGAACACCTTCCTGTGGGGCGGCGCCTTCCAGGGGCTGAGCAACGACTTCGGGCGGCCGTCGGTGCAGCAGTGGACGGGGCTGTCGTACGAGGAGGGGGGCGCCGTCGGAACTCCTGCCAGGTCGGCCGTGCGCAGGCGTCAACCGGTGCCCGACGATGTGGAGTTGGCCGAGGTGATGGCGGAGGCGGTGGGTGAAACGGGGCGGCTCGCGCGGGAGGACGGCGCGGTGTTCGCGGCCGCCGCCGTGGACACGGCCCGCTGGGAGCTGGTCCACTTCTCGCTGTGGGCGCACGAGGCAGCCAAGGCAGAGGGTGACGTCTTCGAGGTGCTGCACGTGTCGGCGCCGGGGCGGGAGCGGCTGCCGCGGGGGCGACAGTGGTGAGCGCGATCCGTACGGTCACCGGGGACGTCCCCGCCGAGCGGTTCGGTGTGTGCGACGCGCACGACCACCTGTTCTTCGGCAGTCCCCGCCTGCCCGGCCAGGAGTTGCGGAGCGTGTCCGCGGCGCGGGCCGAGCTGACCGCGTTCGCCGCGCTGGGCGGGGGAAGTGTCGTGCAGTGGACGCCGTACGGGCTGGGCAGGCGGGCGGCCGATCTGCCCCCGCTGTCCAGGGAGACCGGGGTGCACGTGGTCGCCGCGACCGGCCTGCACCAAGCCGTGCACTACGACGACCGGACGCTGTCCGAACTGCGCGGGAAGCTGGCCGATGTGTTCGTCGCCGAACTGACCGAGGGCATCGGGATCTCCGGGGTCCGCGCGGGGCTCATCAAGGTCGCGGGAGGCTTCCACGCCCTCGACGCGCACGCCCGCTGGACCATGACCGCGGCGGCCGAGGCCCACCGTGCGACGGGGGCGCCGATCGCGGTGCACCTGGAGCTGGGCACCGGGGCACTGGACGTACTCGACCTGCTGTGCGGCGAGTTGGGGGTGCCGCCGCACCGGGTGATCCTCGGGCATCTCAACCGCTCCCCCGACTTCACGGTGCACCGGCAGGCCGCGGAGTCGGGCAGCTACCTGGCCTTCGACGGGCCCTCGCGCGCCAACCATGCGACGGACTGGCGCATGCCGGACGCCGTACGGGCCCTGGCCGACGCGGGACACGGGGACCGGCTGCTCCTCGGTGGCGACACGACGACCGCGGCCGCCCGGTCGGTCGACGGGGGCCCGGGAATGCCGTATCTGCTGCGCCGGGTACGGCCCCGGCTCGCGGCCGAGCTGGGGGCGGAGCTGGTGGGACGGATCCTCACCGACAACCCCGCCCGGGCCCTGTCCGTGCAGTGGCCGGAGCCGGTCGGCCGTTGATCCTTCGCACGGCGCCGCCGGAGCCCGTGCCGCCGCTCACCGGCAGAGGGCGTCGATGTCCTCGGAGAACGTCGGGAACTCCGACCGGGCGGCGCTGACGATGTCCCGGGTGGTGCGGCGCGGGGTGGTCGCGTGGCGCTCGGCGATTTCGGTCAGCGCGGTGCTCGGGCGGGCGTCGTACTGCTCGTACTCCACGACCTCCATCGGTCCCAGGCCGTCGGCCAGCACCCACAGGAAGTCGGACAGGCCGGCCGCCACCACGCCGCGTTCGCCCTCGGAGCCGAGGAACACCACGGGCTGCTCGGCGAGGGGCCGCCCGGGCCGTACGCACCACAGGGCGGCGAGACCCCCGGTGCCGTCCTGGCCGAAGACCCGGTAGGCGTCACCGTCCAGTTCGTGGTTGCCGGTCCAGTGGCGGATCCAGTCGGTGGTCTCCTCGGCGGAGTCGAAGGCGTCGTACGGCTCGAAGTCGACGCCCTCGCCGTCGTCGTAGTCGAACTCCACGCGGGCCACGTCGGCCAGGGCGGGCGGGAAGGCGCGGTCACCCTCAGTCGTCTCGAACATGCCCCGCAGGCTAACCGCCGCCACTGACAACGGTCCTGGGACACCGAGATGTCCACCGAAGGCCGGAGTTTCGCCGCGGCGGCCGGCGCCTCGTGGGCGGGCCCGCGGTCCGCGGGGCGGGAGTGGCTGGGGCAGGATGTGCTTGAGCGACCGGCCTTCGAGCGTGGCGCAACCGTCCCGCCCGGCACTGAGGGGATACGCATGCGAGTCGTCGTCATCGGCGGAAGCGGGCACATCGGCACCTTCCTGGTCCCCCGGCTGGTGCGGGCGGGCCACGAAGTGACCAACATCAGCCGTGGCACCCGCACCGCCTACATCGACGCCCCCGAGTGGCGGCAGGTGCGCCAGGTCACCGCCGACCGGGACCGGGAGGACGCCGAGGGCACCTTCGGCGACAGGGTGGCCGCGCTGAACCCGGATGTCGTGGTCGACCTGGTCTGCTTCACCCTGGAGGCGGCCACCGCGCTGGTCGAGCGGCTGCGCGGCGAGGTCGGACACCTGCTGCACTGCGGCACGGTGTGGCGCTACGGCCCCAGCCACAAGCTGCCGATCTCCGAGAGCACGGGCACTCCGCCCATCGGTGAGTACGGCATCCAGAAGGACCGGATCGCACGGATGCTGAAGGAGGAGTCCGCCTCCGGGGGCCTGGTGACCACATCCCTGCACCCCGGGCACATCGTCGGTCCCGGCTGGCAGCCGATCGGTCCGCTCGGAAACCTCGACCCCGCGGTCTGGTACGCGCTCTCGGCGGGCAGGACGCTTCAGATCCCGGGCAGCGGCGTCGAGCTGATGCACCATGTGCACGCCGACGACGTGGCCCAGGCCTTCGAACGGGCGATGGAGCACCGGGACGCGGCGGCCGGTGAGGACTTCAACGTCGTCGCCCCCACCGCGCTCAACGTCCGCGGGTTCGCTCACGTGGCAGCCGGCTGGTTCGGCCGGACCGCTTCACTGGAGCCGGTGACCTGGGAACAGTTCCGAAAGACCACGGCCCCCGAGCACGCCGAGGCGAGCTGGGAGCACCTCTCCCGCAGCCAGTGCCTCAGCATCGAGAAGGCCAGGACCCTCATCGGCTATGCGCCGCGGTACGAGCCGGAGACCGCCGTACTGGAGTCGGTGCGCCGGCTGATCGACCGCGAGGAGCTGACGGTGGCGGGCGCGCTCAGCGCCTGACCGGGCGCGCTTGCGGAAACTGGGCCCGGCCGGCGTCCAGGCGTCCCACCCGGGCCACGTTCTCGCGGTCCTCGGCGTCCTCGCTCGCCTCCGCGGCGAACCAGGCGTCGAGGATCTCCTTGAGCAGGGGCTCGGAGGTGAGGCGGAGGCTGAGGGCCAGGACGTTGGCGTCGTTCCAGCGGCGAGCCCCGTCGGCCGTGTACGCGTCCGTGCACAGGGCGGCCCGTACGCCGGGAACCTTGTTCGCCGCGATCGAGGCGCCGGTACCGGTCCAGCAGCACACGACGGCCTGGTCGGCCGTCCCCGCGGCCACCTGACGGGCCGCGGCCTCGGAGCAGACGGCCCACTGCGGGTCGTCGCCGGGACTCAGGGCGCCGTGCACAGCCACGTCGTGGCCCCGCGCGCGCAGCTCGTCGACGAGGGCGCGCGCCACAGCTTCGTCCATGTCCGAGGAGACGGAGATCCGCATGTCACGAGCCTACTCGGCGGTTCCTCCAGGCGAGCACGGGTTCCAGGTAGAGCACGTGGGGGCCGACGAGGTCCGGCAGGTCGGCCGGGGAGCCGACGAGGGCGATCCGGTCGAACTCCGGGACTCGTCCCCGTGCCGTCTCGGCGGCCACGAGCGCCGTGAACCGTTCGTGGAGGCGGGACGCGGGCAGGGGCGGCGCCAGATAGTGGACACCGACCTGGCCGTCCTCGCCGTGGGTGACCAGACACCGGGTGAGCGCTGCGGCCGGGATGCCGACGCCCGTCTCCTCGGCCAGCTCGACCGCCGCGTGGCGGCGCAGCGCGGGCTCGTCGAGCGGCTCGTCGCCGGTGGGCGGCTCCACCGATCCGCCGGGGAACTGCCAGCGGCCGGGCGCCGCGGTGGACGCCGACATGCGGCCCACGAGCACGCGCCCGTCGTGCGTCGGCTGCACCACGCTCACGAAGAGGGACCGCAGAGGGGTCGCACCCGGGACCCGGCGCAGGGCGAAGTAGCGGTAGGTGGTGCGGGACCAGGAGACGACCAGGTCCTCACCGGCGTCACGCGCAAGCCCCGCGCAGAGCACCACCGGGCCGTCGAAGAGGGCCGGGTTGGCCAGGACGGCGTCGTCCCACGCGCGGTTCATGGCCGCTCGCTGCTCGGCCGGGACGGTCGGTGGGGCGACCTCGACCAGACGGAGTCCCGCCGCCGTCAGCAGTTCAGGCACGGGTCAGTGACCCCAGCGGGTCGTCCAGCACCGGCTGCCACGCCAACTCGGCCGCCCCCACCAGGCTGTTGTGGTCGAGGGTGCAGGCCAGGATGGGGACGCCGCCGCTCTGTCCCCACAGGCTGCGCTCGGCGACGACCGCGCGCAGGCGCTCCGGGTCGGCGTCCAGGAGGGTGCGGTGGAGGCCGCCGAGGATGATCCGGTCCGGGTTGAGGATGTTCACCAAGCCGGCGAGCCCGAGGCCCAGGCGGTCGATCAGTGCCTCGGTGGCCGCACGCACGGCGGGGTCGTCGTAGTGGTTGCGGACGAGGTCGTTGGCCTGCTGGAGCAGGGACAGCTCGGGGCCCGGCGCGAGTCCCGTGGCCGTGAGGAACGCGAGCGGGTCGGCCTCGACGTCCAGGCAGCCGCGGCTGCCGCAGTAGCAGGGGCGGCCCTCGGGGTTGACGGTGAGGTGCCCGACTTCCAGCGCCAGGCCCGAACTGCCGGTGTGCAGGCGCCCGTCGAGCACCAGCGCGCCGCCCACGCCCCGGTGGCCGGTCGCCACGCACAGCAGGTCCCGGGCGCCGCGACCCGCGCCGTGCCGGTG
Source organism: Streptomyces sp. NPDC031225 (assembly GCF_055570355.1). Classification (NCBI taxonomy): domain Bacteria; kingdom Bacillati; phylum Actinomycetota; class Actinomycetes; order Kitasatosporales; family Streptomycetaceae; genus Streptomyces; species Streptomyces sp. NPDC031225. The sequence continues at coordinate 139,480 of NZ_JBVIHJ010000003.1, forward strand.
CTCGGCGAGCGCGGCGAGGTTGACGTCGTTGCCCGCGAAGGCCGGTCCGGTGATGCCGGCGGCGCGCACGCAGTCGTCGAAGATGCGGCGGACGGGGGCGCCCGCGGGCCATGCCAGGTGGAGGGGGTTGAGGGCGAGCCCTTCGGGTTCGGCGACGGCGGAGGGTACGGCGAGTCCGGCGCCGACGCAGCGCCTGCCGGTCGTGCGCAGCAGGTCGGCGCCCGCCTCCACGACGGAGCCGAGGACCTTGGCCGGATCGGCGTCGACGGTCTCGCAGCCGGGTGCGGTGGCGACGATACGGCCGCCCAGACCGACCAGGGCCGCCCGGAAACCGTCGGCGTGCACCTGTGCGGCCAGGACGACGGGGCCCTCCTCGGCGACCGCGAGGCGGTGCGAGGGCCGGCCCTGGGAACCGGCGGCCGCGGTGGGCCGTGCGTCGACGCGGATCAGGCCGAGCGCCTCCAGCTCGGCGGCGACCGCCCCGGCTGTGGCCCGCGTCACGCCGAGTTCGGCGGTGAGTACGGCCCGGGTGGGCGCGCGTCCGGTGTGCACGAGTTCCAGAGCGGGTCCGAGCGCGCCGCGCCCCCGGTCCAACCGCGCCCTCGAGGTGGTCCCTTCCCCCGCCGGCCGGGGGTCCGCCTTGCCGCTCATGAGGGCGAGTCTCCCATGATCCGTTGGCGGCACGGGCTACAGGCCACTGACCCGCAGCGTGATGTTCAGCCGTCCCGTCAGCCCCAACTCGGGCGGCGCGGTACCCGGATGCACGCGGGGTACCCCGTGGTACGCGAGTCTGGACGGGCCGCCGAACACGAACAGGTCTCCGCTGCGCAGCTCGACGTCGGTGTACGGCCTGGTCCGGGTCTCGGTGTTGCCGAAGCGGAAGACGCAGGTGTCGCCGAGGCTCAGGGACACCACGGGCGCGTCCGACCTCTCGTCGCTGTCGCGGTGCATGCCCATGCGGGCGTCGCCGTCGTAGAAGTTGACCAGTGCGATGTCGTACGGCGCCTGCTGCGGGCCGAGGGTGTCGCGTACCGCTTCCCGGCCCAGTTCGCCCAGCCAGTGGGGGAAGGGCTTCACCGGTGCGCCGTCGCCGTCGGTGACCGTGAGGGCGTAGCCGTACGGGTACCAGTGCCGGCCCAGGCACACCTGCCGGGCCGTCATCGTGCCGCCGCCCGGGGTGCGGACCGTGCGCAGTCCGGCCGGTGGGCGCGCCCACTCGCGGCAGGCCGCCACCAGCTCGCGCTGCCGGTGCGGGTCCAGCCAGTCCGGGAGGTGCACCGCGCCCGGCGCGACCTCCGTCCGGGGCCTGGGGAACAGCTCGGCATCCATGGGTTCCATCCTGCCCGAGCGGGCCTGAGCTGCGACTCCGATAGCCTGGGCCCACGATGGACGACCGTATGACGACCCCCTGGGGCGAACTCGCGCTCACCCGCTTCCCCGACGACCCGCGTGATCGGCTGCGCGCCTGGGACGCCTCCGACGAGTATCTGGTCAGGCACCTCGCGGCCGAGGATGTGCCCCTGACCGGCGCGGTCGTGGTGGTCGGGGACCGCTGGGGTGCTCTGGTCACGGCGTTGGCGGCGCACCGGCCGGTCCAGATCTCCGACTCGTTCCTCAGCCAGGAGGCGACCCGGGCGAACCTCGCGCGCGCCGGCGTCGAACCGGGCACGGTCCAGTTGCTCTCCACACAGGACCCGCCGCCCGGCCGCGTCGACGTCCTGCTGGTGCGGGTGCCGAAGAGCCTGGCCCTGCTGGAGGACCAGCTGTCGCGGCTGGCGGCCGCGGTGCACGAGGGCACGGTCGTCGTCGGGACCGGCATGGTGAAGGACATCCACACCTCGACGCTCCGGTTGTTCGAGCGGATCCTCGGGCCGACCCGCACCTCGCTCGCCGAGAAGAAGGCCCGGCTGATCTTCTGTGAGCCGCAGCCGTCGCCGGCGCCGCCCGCCAACCCCTGGCCGTACGGCTACACGCTTCCGGACGGCATCGGTGCCGTCTCCGGGCGGCCTGTCGTCAACCACGCGGGTGTCTTCTGCGCCGACCGGCTCGACATCGGCACCCGCTTCTTCCTCCAGCACCTCCCCGACAGCCCCGAAAGCCCCGACGCCCGCCGGATCGTGGACCTGGGCTGCGGCAACGGCGTCGTCGGCACCGCGGCGGCCCTGGCCGACCCCGGGGCCGAGGTGCTGTTCGTGGACGAGTCCTACCAGGCCGTGGCCTCGGCGGAGGCGACGTACAGGGCGAACGGCATGCCCGGACACGCGGAGTTCCGTGTCGCGGACGGTCTGACGGGCGTCCCCGACGGCAGCGTCGACACCGTCCTCAACAACCCGCCGTTCCACTCCCACCAGACCACGACCGACGCGACGGCCTGGCGGATGTTCAGCGAAGCGCGCCGGGCGCTGCGGCCCGGTGGCGAGCTGTGGGTCGTCGGGAACCGTCACCTCGGCTACCACCTGAAGCTGCGGAAGCTCTTCGGCAACAGTCAACTGGTCGCCGGAGGACCGAAGTTCGTGGTGCTGAAGGCCGTGAAGCGCTAGCCGCTACCGTGGCACGCATGTCTGATCCCTCGGTGCGCGCCTTCTACGACTCACTGGCTCCCGACTACCACCGGATCTTCGCCGACTGGGACGCGAGCATCGCGCGTCAGGCGGCGGTGTTCGGGCGTCTGCTGGAGGACGGTGTGGGTCCGGGTCCTCACCGGGTCCTGGACTGTTCGTGCGGGATCGGGACCCAGGCGATCGGGCTGGCCCTCGCCGGGCACCGGGTCGTCGGCAGCGATGTCAGTCCTGTCGCCGCCGCACGTGCCACGGCGGAGGCGGCGGCCCGCGGAGTGCCGGTGCCGACGGCCGCCGCGGACATGCGCCGGCTGCCGTTCGCGCCGGACGTCTTCGACGTCGTCGTCTGCGCCGACAACTCGGTGGCGCATCTGCTGACGGGCCCGGACGTGGCCGCCTGGCTCGCGGGTGTGCGACGGGTGCTGCGGGACGGTGGTCTGCTGGTGCTCACCGTGCGGGACTACGACGAGATCCGGCGGACCAGGCCCCGCGCCGCGCCGGTCCAGATCTCCGAGAGCCCCGACGGCGGCCGGGTGATCACCGTCCAGTTGTGGCACTGGCACGAGGACGGCGAGCGCTACGACCAGGAGTACGTCCGGTTGGTGCCCGGCGACGGGGACGACTGGGCCGTCCGTGTCCGCCGTACGACCTCCTGGGCGCTGACGCGTTCACAGCTGACGGAGTTCGTGACCGCGGCCGGTTTCGTCGACGTCCGTTGGCATGACCCCGCGGCCTGCGGGTTCTACCAGCCCGTCCTCACCGCCCGAGCAGCCCGATGATCCGCCGGGCCGCCTCGGCCATCGCGTCCCGCCCGACGCTCAGGTACTTCCGCGAGTCGACCGCCTCGGGGTGAGCCGCCAGGAACTCCCGGATCGCGCCCGTCATGGCGATGTTGAGCGCGGTGCCCACGTTGACCTTGGCGATGCCGCCCGCGACGGCCGCGGTGAGTTCGTCGTCGCGGACTCCGGAGGAGCCGTGCAGGACGAGGGGGACGTCCAGGGTGGTGGCCAGGCGTTTCAGGAGGTCGTGGTCGAGGGTGGCGCTGCGTTCGGTCATGGCGTGCGTGCTGCCGATGGCCACGGCGAGGGCGTCGACGCCGGAGTCGGCGACGAAGGTGCGGGCCTCGGCGGGGTCGGTGCGTGCCCCGGGGGCGTGGGCGTCCAGCGGAGGCACGCCGTTCTTCCCGCCGACCTCGCCCAACTCCGCCTCGATCCAAAGGCCTTGGGAGTGCGCCCAGTCGGCTGCGGCTCTGGTGGCGGCGAGGTTCTCGGCGTAGGGCAGCCGGGCCGCGTCGTACATCACGGAGCTGAAACCGGCGTCGGCCGCCTGGCGGAGCAGTTCGTCGCTCTGGACGTGGTCGAGGTGCAACGCGACGGGTACGGCGGCTCGTTCGGCCGCCGCGACGGCGGCACGGGCGAGCGGGTGGAGGCGGCCGTAGCGGAACTTGACGGCGTTCTCGCTGACTTGCAGGACGACGGGCGCCTTCAGGGGCTCGGCCCCGGCGATGACGGCCTCGACGTGTTCCAGGGTGATGATGTTGAAGGCGGCGACGGCCGAGTGGTCGGCGGCGGCGCCGGCGACGAGTTCGGCGGTGGTGGCCAGGGGCACGACGTCTCCTAGGGGCGGGCGAGGATCACCGATCGGGTGAGGTGGCGGGGCTGGTCCGGGTCGAGGCCGCGGGCCGCCGCGACGGCCACCGCGAGGCGCTGCACGCGGACCAGTTCGGCCAGGGGGTCGAGGGTGCCCGGCACCCACGTCCCGCCGGTCTCCCGCACCTGTTCGGCGAGGCCGTCCGGCGCTTCGCCGAGCATCCAGGTGGCGGTGCCGTGGGTGGTGATGCTGATGGGGCCGTGCCGGTACTCCATCGCCGGGTACGCCTCGGTCCAGGCGAGCGAGGCCTCGCGCATCTTCAGTCCGGCCTCGTTGGCCAGTCCCACCGTCCAGCCCCGGCCGAGGAAGGTGAACTGGGTGCAGCCGACGAGCCCTTCGGGCAGGGGTGTCGCGAGGGCGGTCCGGGCGTCGGCGACGACGCTGTCGTGATGCAGGCCCAGGTGGGCGCGGAGCAGAGTCAGGGCCGTGGTGGCGAACCTCGTCTGGACCACGGACTTTTCGTCGGCGAAGTCGAGGACGACCACGTCGTCGGCCACCGCCATGACGGGGGTCTCGGGGTCGGCGGTGAGGGCGGTCGTGCGGGTGCTCCCCTTCACCTGCCGGAGCAGGTCGATGACCTCGGTCGTGGTACCGGAGCGGGTGAGGGCGACGACGCGGTCGTATGTGCGCCCGTACGGGAACTCGGACGCGGCGAAGGCGTCCGTCTCCCCCAGCCCCGCGCCCTCCCGCAGCGCCGCCACCGCCTGCGCCATGAAGTACGAGGTGCCGCACCCGACGATCGCGACCCGCTCCCCGGGCGCCGGAAGCGCGCCTGTGTGCCGCACCGCTTCCGTCGCCGCCCGGGTCCAGCATTCCGGCTGACTGGTCAGCTCGTCCTCGACATGGGTCATGCCACACCTTCCATCCATCTGATTGTTCGTGCAAGATATAGCGACCTTTCAAGCATAATCAAGCATTCGAGCGCAGTGAGGTGCAGTGAATCCTGGTGACGTACGGCGTCACCGTGCTCGGCGGGACGGTCCTGGCGGTCTGGGGGCCGTTCTCAGGACACCCGTGACCGATCCTGCTTAGGCTGATCCGCAGGAGGCTGCGATGAGCGGATCACGCGGGCACGACACGGGCTACCTGCCGATCGCCGAGCACGGGCTGATCGGCGATCTGCGCAGCGTGGCCCTGGTCGGGACCGACGGGACGATCGACTGGTACTGCTGCCCGTCCTTCGACGCCCCGAGTGTCTTCGCGTCGATCCTGGACACGGAGCGCGGCGGCCGGTTCGAGCTGGCGGCGGCCGTGCCCGCGCGGACCAAGCAGTTCTACTTCCCCGACACCAACGTCCTGATCACCCGCTTCTACACCGAGGACGGGGTGGGCGAGGTCCAGGACTTCATGCCCGTCGACGACAGCGCGGTGGAGACCGAGCGGCACCGGCTGATCCGCCGGGTGCTGTGCGTCCGCGGCTCGATCCCGTTCCGCACGCGGGTGGCGCCGCGCTTCGACTACGGCGCCCGGCCGCACACCCTCCGCATGGTCGGGGACGTCGCGGTCTTCGACTCCCCCGAGCTGTCCCTGGGGCTGACCGCGACCGTGCCGCTGGAGCCCGAAGGGCCGGACGTACGCGCCGACTTCAAGCTCTCCGAGGGCGAGTCGGCGGTGTTCGCGCTGGACCAGGTCGGCGGCGAGGTGACCCCGCGCCGGTGTGCGCACACCGAGGCCGAGGAACAGTTCAGCAGCACGGTCGCCTACTGGCGGCACTGGCTGTCCGCCTCCAAGTACCGGGGCCGCTGGCGGGAGATGGTGCACCGCTCCGCCCTCACCCTCAAGCTGCTCACGTACGCGCCCACCGGTGCCATCGTGGCCGCGCCGACCACGAGCCTGCCCGAGCAGCTGGGCGGCGAGCGCAACTGGGACTACCGGTACGTGTGGGTGCGGGACGCCGCCTTCTGTGTGTACGCCCTGCTGCGGCTCGGCTTCACCAGCGAGGCCGAGCAGTTCATGGACTTCCTCATCCGGCATGTCAGCCCGGAAGGCCACGGCCCCTCGGGGCCCCTTCAGATCATGTACGGCATCGACGGCCGCACCGATCTGACGGAACGTGAACTCCCGCATCTGGAAGGACATCAGGGCTCCGCGCCGGTCCGGGTCGGCAACGCGGCGGCCGACCAGCTCCAACTCGACATCTACGGTGCCCTGATCGACTCGATCTACCTCTACGACAAGTGGGCCAAGCCGATCTCCAGCGGCCAGTGGGACGACGTGTGCACCCTCGTGGAGTGGGTGTGCGGGAACTGGGACCAGCCCGACGAGGGCATCTGGGAGACCCGCGGCGGCCGTAAGAACTTCCTGTACTCACGACTGATGTGCTGGGTGGCGATCGAGCGGGCGATCCGGATGGCCAACCGGCGCGGTCTGCCCGCCGACCTCAACCGCTGGCGGGAGTGCCGCGACTCGATCTACCGGCGGATCATGAAGCGCGGCTGGTCCGAGACCCGGCAGGCGTTCGTCCAGCACGAGGACGGGGACGTGCTGGACGCGGCCGTCCTGATGATGCCGCTCACCAAGTTCATCGCGCCCACCGACCCCAAGTGGCTGTCCACGCTGGACGCCCTCACCCAGGAGCTGGTGTCGGACTCCCTCGTCTACCGCTACGACCCGCTGGCCAGCCCCGACGGGCTGCGTGGCGACGAGGGCACGTTCTCGATCTGCTCGTTCTGGTACGTCGAGGCGATGGTGCACGCCGGGCGGATCGACGAGGCACGGCTCGCCTTCGAGAAGATGCTCACCTACGCCAACCATCTGGGCCTGTACGCCGAGGAGATCAGCAACACCGGCGAGCAACAGGGCAACTTCCCGCAGGCGTTCACCCATCTCGCCCTGATCAGCGCGGCGTTCAACCTGGACCGGGCCCTCGGCTGAGGACCCGGCCCGGGTTTCCCGCAAACAACCTCGGTGCGTGCCCCGCGGAATAGCCGTGGACCCGCCCCACGTTGGTGCCGGCATGACGACGAACCCGCAACGGCCCGAGGTACTGCGATACACCGCCTTCTCCCACAGCCCCGAGGGCGGCAACCCCGCCGGTGTCGTGCTGGACGCCGCCACCCTGGACGACGGTGACATGCTGGCCATCGCCGCCGAGCTCGGGTACTCGGAGTCGGCCTTCCTGACCGCGCCGCCGAAGGGTCTGGAGGGCCCGGAGGGGCGTACGTTCAGCATCCGTTACTTCAGCCCCAAGGCCGAGGTGCCGTTCTGCGGGCACGCCACCGTCGCGACCGCCGTCGCACTCGCGGAGCGGATCGGCCCCGGGGAGCTGGTGTTCTCGACGCCCGCCGGGACCGTACCGGTCGAGGTGACCGAGCAGGACGGAGCGGTGAGGGCCACGCTCACCAGCGTCGAACCGCACATCGAGGGGATCTCCGACGCCGACCTCGCGGAGGCGCTGGCCGCGCTCGACTGGCCGGCCGCGGATCTCGACCCGGCGTTTGAGCCCCGGATCGCGTTCGCCGGCGCCCGCCATCTCGTCCTCGCGGCGGCGACCCGTGGCCGTCTGGCGGATCTGGCGTACGACTTCGCCCGTCTGGAGGCTCTGATGCAACGACTGGACCTGACCACGGTCCAGTTGGCGTGGCGGGAGTCGGCCACCGTGTTCCACGTCCGTGACCCGTTCCCCGTCGGCGGCGTCGTCGAGGATCCGGCGACGGGCGCCGCAGCCGCCGCGTTCGGCGCGTACCTCCGCGAACTCGGCCTGGTCCCCGACGACGCCGTCCTCTCCCTGCACCAGGGTGTGGATCTGGGCCGCCCCGGCGAACTCACGGTGACGTTGCGCGCGGGCGACCCGCGGATCCGTGTCGGCGGCGCAGGGGCCCGCATCGGCTGAGGCGGCGCCGGACAGGCGGGCGGCCGTACACGGCGTCAGCGGCCGCCTGCTCGTGGGGCGCCTCGTCCACTGTCGCCGCCCCGCCCGTCCGGACCGTGAACGCTGCGGTGTGGACCCTGCACCCGTGCTCGCAGTCGAGGAAGAGCCGGTAGGCACCGCTGCTGGGCGCCGTGGCCGCGAAGGAGACGTGTGGGCCGGTATGCAGGAGGGGTGCGGTCCCCTCGCAGAGCGAGCGGTGTCACTCGCCGCGGTACGGCAGCGTCGTGCCCGGCAGGTTGTACTCGTCCCGTCGGCCGCACATCCCGAAGCCGCCGAGCCGGGTGGGCGCCGCCTCGTAGGCGGTCGCCTCACCGAGGTACGCGGGTTCGCCGGAGGCCAGCGCGTCGAGCTGGGCGCCGGTGCGCTCGGCGGTGGCCAGCGCGCCGGCCCGCCACAGCTCGCGCCAGCCGGTCACCTTCTCCCGCACCAGGCGGGCGGCGGCCCGCTGGAACTCCCGGTACGGGCCGTCGTCCCCGGCGACCAGTGCCTCGCGCAGGCCGAGGTAGCCCTCGACGGCGAGGTCCCGGCGTTGTCGGGCGGCCGCGGCCGTCTCCGGTCCCCCGCCGGGCGGGAGCTGGGCGGCCTCGGCGTACCGCGAGGGGTCGGCCAGCACCTCGGGCGGGAAGGTGAAGACGGCGTCCCCGGCCTCCGGGAGTCCGCTGTTCTGCATCAGCACGGTGATCCGCAGGTCGCCGCCCTGGACCATGCGGTGCACGGTGCCCGGCGTGAACCAGGCGACCGAGCCCGGCTCCAGGGGGATCTCGCGGTAGCCGTCGGGGCTCAGTGTCTGCACCGCGCCCCGGCCGCCGGTGACGACGTACGCCTCGGTACACACAAGGTGGAGGTGCGGGCTGCCGCCGCAGACGCCGTCGGCGGCCTCCCAGTCGTAGGCGCTCAGGTGGGACAGCCCGACGGCGCCGGGCAGCGGGCGGGGAAGCTCCGGCCCGGTCACCACGGGAGCCCCTTCAGGTGGTCACCGACCCGTTCGGTGTCCCAGGCGCCGTCTGCGACGACCAGCCGGTAGCGGTACTCGAAGGACTCCCCCGGCGGCAGTTCGAACGCCTCGAAGAACGCCCACGAGTAGGCGACCGTCGGGAAGGGCTCGGAGCGCACGAACCAGTGCGACTCGTGGATCGCGCTGTTCGCGTCCAGGTTCTCGGGGGCGTGCGCGAAGACGAGCGTGGAGTGCGCGTCCACGTCGTCGTGCTCGGTGGTGAAGGCCAGCCAGGGGCTCTGGCTGCCCATCAGCTTGTCCGCGTCGGCCTCCGTGTCCGGGGCGAAGACCGTCCCGCCGGTGAAGTCGCGGGGGCCGCGCCACTGGAGTCCGGTATAGCCGGCCATCTCACGGCCCGCGGTGGTCGGGGAGCCGAAGGCGAGGGGTTCGTCGCGGGTGTTGGTGAGGCGGATCGACCAGTCCAGGGCCCAGGAGCCGGACTCCTCGTCGACCGAGTGGACGGTGATGCCGCGGACTTCGCGCGCCCACTCGGTGCCGCCGTTCTCCACCCAGGTGAGCTCCTCGGCGAAGGTGAGGCGGTCGTCGTCGACCGCGAGCACGGGGAAGCCGTCGTGCCGCATCGAGCCGACGCGCTCCGGCAGGGGCAGATAACCCTGCCCGTGGACATAGCAGTTGCCGCCCCAGAAGTTCTGCCCGGACAGATGGCTGGCCGTCATCTGCAGGCCCTTGTGCCAGCGGTGGTCGTTGGGCCGGTAGCCGGTCACCGTGTTCCCGGCGAGGGTGCGCACCGGGTGGGCGTACGGCTTCCTGGCCTCGAAGGCCTCGGGGTCGGGTCGGTAGACGTAGCGGAGGATCTCCGTGCCGTTCGCCGCCTCGACGGCGATGTGTTCGCCGTGGACGTGGCTGACGCGGATGCTCATGCGCGCTCCTTGGGGGCCCAGTGGGGGTGGTCGCCGTGCATGGCCGGGTAGAAGGGGTCGCCGGGCGCGACCTCACCGGCGTGCACGGGCTGCCCCGTGAACGCCGACTTGTAGAGCGCGGCGGCGAACTCGAGGGTGGCACGCGCGTCGGTACCGCTGCCGGGAGGCCTGACACCGTTGTCGTACGCGTCGAGGAGCGTGCCGAGCTGGGACGTGTGCGAACTGGGTACGTCGGAGGCGGGCGTGCGCCAGGCGTCGGCGCGTTCTGCGGCGACATGGGGGGCGGGGGTGTAGGTCCAGTCCTCGTTGCGATGGCCGTACAGGTGGGTGAGTTCGACCGTCGCGTCGGCGCAGTCGATGCGGATGCGGCTCACCTCGTCGGGTGACAGCACACTGTTGACGACGGTGGCGAGGGCGCCGTTCTCGAACCGGACGAGGGCCGTGGAGACGTCCTCGCTCTCGGTGTCGTGGACCAGCCGGGCCGCCATGGCGCGGATCTCCGCCCACGGGCCGAGCAGGTGCAGGAGAAGGTCGTACTGGTGGATGCCGTGCCCCATGGTCGGGCCGCCGCCCTCACTGGCCCAGGTCCCGCGCCACGGTACGGCGTAGTAGGCGGCGTCCCGGTGCCAGGTGGTCTGGCAGTGCGCGACCCGGGGCGCGCCGAGCTCGCCGCTCGTGAGGAGTTCGCGCGCGTGGACGGCGCCGGAGCCGTAGCGGTGCTGGAAGACGACGGAGGCGTAGGCCCCGGATGCCTCCTCTGCCGCCGCGATCTCGTCGTACTCGGCGAGCGACAGCGTCAGCGGCTTCTCGCACAGCACCCAGGCGCCCGCCTTGAGCGCGGCCACGGTCTGGTCCCGGTGCAGCGACGGCGGGGTGCCGATGAGGACCAGGTCGGGGCGTACGGCGTCCAGCATCTCGTCCATCGAGGTGTACCCGGCGACCCCGTCGCCGGCGAGCTCCTGGAAGGCGTCGAGCCTGCCCTGGTCCACGTCCACGGCGGCGACCAGTTCCACCCGCTCTGCGTGGGCCCTGAGCGCGGGCAGATGGCTGCCGCTGACGATGGCGCCGGTGCCGACCACGGCTGCGCGGCGGCGGGCTGGACGGGGCATACGGTCCTCCTCGGGCGTCCGGTGCGGGGACGCTGACGTGCGGGGAAAGCGCTTGCTCCCCGGAGACGACCCTAGATCCCCGGCGATTGTCCTAACAAGACCCCGAGCCGTTATCGGCACACCGCGCATACCATTTATTTGCTTGACTCAAGTAACTCAAATATGCTTGCCTGACTCAAGTAATGGAGATGACAGGATTCGGGGAGCAGTTCATGGGAAATCCGCTGGCGCAGCTCGCCGTGGTGGCGCTCGACACGGAACAGGCGAAGAACCCGGCCGTCACGGGCGCCGAGGCCGCCGACCTGGCCCGGTCCGCCGTGGCCGGGCTTCCCGTGCCGCCGGGATTCGTGCTGGTGCCGGCCGACCGCGCGCCCGGCGCACCCGCCGGTGCGGAAGCCGTGCGCGGTGTCTGGCAGGTCCTCGACGACATCGCGGAGGCCCTGGTCGTCAGATCCTCCTCCGCTCACGAGGACACCGAGGAGACCTCGACGGCCGGCCGCTCCGGCCCGGTGCCCGACGTACGCGGCTGGGAGGCGTTCCAGGACGCCGTGCGGGCCGTACTGGACTCGGCGCGGCACGCGCAGCCGCCGGAAGGCACACCGCCGGACGACGGAACGGCGGTGCTGGTGCAGCCGATGCTGCGGGCGGCCGTCAGCGGAGTGCTGTCCACCGCCGACCCGCTCACGGGTCTCACCGACCGGATCCTGGTGACCGTGGTGCACGGCGGACCCGACCGCCCGGTCGACGGCGGCACGCGGGGCGTGCGCTACGAGCTGACCCGCTTCGCCCGGCTGGTGCGGACGGAACCAGCCGAACCGGCCGGGCAGCGGCTGCTGCCCCACCGGCGGATCGCCCGGCTCGTGTCACTGGCGAAGAAGGCCGAGCGGGTCTTCGCAGGGCCGCTGGACCTGGAGTTCACCTTCGACGTCGACGGGAAACTGTGGCTCTTGCAGGCGCGGCCCGCCACGTCGGCCGCGAGACCCGTACGCGGGACCAAGGACGACGGCCCGGCGAGATCCCGTCACTGAGGCCGCGGCACACCGTGGGTCACCCTGATCTTGGACTGGCCGTGCGGGAGTTCCTCCCAGTCGTCCATGAACCGGGCCAGCAGACCGTGCCGCTCGGCGAGGGCGACGAGCGTGTCGGCCCGGTAGTAGAAGTCCTCCCGGAGCACCTGGTGCTCCTCGCCCTCGGTGCGGTCGAAGGTGAAGTCGAACCAGCCGCCGGGGGCGAGCACCCGGCCGACGTGGGCCAGACACTCCTCGATCACCGGGAGCGGCGAGTGCGAGAAGACACTGTGCGCGTGCACGACGTCGAAGTGGGCGTCGGGCAGGAACCGAAGGGTGAGGTCGCGGACCGGGGTCAGGTTCGGCAGCCGCTTCTCCAGCCCCATCTCGACGATCGTGTCCTGGGCGGCGAAGAGGATGTCGGGCGAGATGTCGATCCCGTGGTAGCGGCCCGGCTCCAGATGGCGGATGAACCGCCAGCCCCCGCGCAGGTTGCCGCAGCCGATCTCCAGCATCCGGTGCTCGGGGCGCAGGCCGTGGCCGAGCAGGTAGTCGAACTGCATGGCCCCGAGCGCCATCCAGCGTTCCCGGTTGCGGCTGCCGACGGCCGCGTCCGGATCGGCGCGGGTGTCGGAGCGCATCACGGCCCGGTAGTAGGAGACGTGGTCCGGGTGGCGGTGGCCGAGCCACAGGTCGCGGGCCACGCGGACCAGGTGGCGGGGCACGCGGTCGGGATGGCGCAGGGCGTAGCCGACGCGGTGGCCGAGGGCGGCACGGTTGGCGGTGAGGTTCTTGGCTGGCATCCTGAGGCCTTTCGGAGGTCGTCGCTCTCCTGCCAGCCTCGGTGCGGAAGCCCGGACTCCGGCTCGGTCGACCGGCTGGTGCCGCGAGGAGGTTCGGGTGACCGCCATGTCGGCCGATCGGTTGATGCGGCCCCTCGGCCCCGGCGATAGACACGGAACATGAACCACACCGATCCGGACGAGCGCTGGCTGGGCGCGGTCGTGCACGGCGCGTTCTTCCTGCTGCTGGGCTCGTCGTTCGTCCGCTTCCTGAGCCGCGACCAGGGCGGAGCGCCGACCGGGCCGGTGGTGGCGCTGTTCGCCTTCTTCTGTCTGCTCTACGTACTCGGGCAGCTGCTGGCCCCGCCGCCCCGCCCGGGGCTGCCGCCCACCCGGCGTCATCTGGTCTGGCTGGGCTCGATCACCACCGTCTGGGTCCTCCTGCTCGTCGTCACGCCGAGCGCCACCTGGTGTGTGATGCCCCTGTTGTTCGCCGGGCTGCACGCGCTGCCGCCGAGGATCGCGGTGCCCTCGGCGGCCGTGCTCACCGCGCTGGTCGTGCTCTCCGAGATACGGGTGGCCGACGGACCGCTCAACCCCAACATGGTCGTGGCCCCGCCCGCCGTCGCCGCGGTCGCCACCGCCGTACTCGTGCACCTCCAGCGCCAGGGCGCCCGGCAGCGGCTCCTGATCGAGGATCTGGTGCGCACCCGGCGCGAACTCGCCGTCACCGAACGGCGGGCCGGTGTCCTGGCGGAACGTCAGCGGCTGTCCGCGGAGATCCACGACACCCTCGCGCAGGGACTGTCCAGTCAGCGGATGCTGCTCCAGGCCGCCGAGCGGGTATGGGACACCGACCCGGCGGCGGCCCGGGAACACGCCCTGGCGGCGGCCGAGATCACCTCGCACAGCCTCACCGAGGCTCGCCGTTTCGTGCACGACCTGGCCCCGGCCGACCTCACGGAACGCTCCCTGGCACAGGCGCTCGGGGAACTCGTCCGGCGCGAGAACGGCCCGGGGCTGACCGTGGAGTTCCGGCTCGACGGGGCGCCGGGCCCGCTGCCGGAGCGCGTCGCGGCGGCGCTCCTGCGCATCGCCCAGGGTGCGCTGGCAAACGTACGGGAGCACGCGGCGGCGACCAGGGCCGCGCTCACGCTGACCTGGCTGGACGATCAGGTGTCGCTGGACGTCGCCGACAACGGGCGGGGCTTCGAGACCGGCGGGCCCGGGCGTCCCCGGCCCGTGTCGCCGCGTGGGCACGGACTCCCCGCCATGCGGATCCGGGCCCGCCAGGCGGGCGGCACCCTCACCGTGGAGTCCACTCCGGGAGAGGGGACCGTGGTGTCGGTCGCCGTCCCGTTCACGGTCGAGGAGCCCGCCCTGTGAGTACGTCGCAGCCCTCCTCCCCCGTCCGGCTCCTGCTCTGCGACGACCATGCAGTCGTCCGCGCCGGTCTGCGCGCCCTGCTCTCCAGCGCCGGCGGCATCGACGTCGTCGGGGAGGCGGCCACCGGCGAGGAGGCGCTCGCCATGGCGGCCCATCTGAACCCCGACGTCGTACTGATGGATCTTCAACTCGACGGCGGGATGGACGGCGTGACGGCCACCCGGATGCTGACCGCCCGCGGGGCGCAGGGCCCTCGCGTCCTGGTGCTGACCATGTTCGACACCGACGCCGACATCACCCGGGCCATCGAGGCGGGCGCCACCGGCTATCTGCTGAAGGCCGAACAGCCCGAGGAGTTGTTCACGGCGATCCGCGACGCCGCGACCGGCCGCGGCACGCTCTCCGCCCCGGTGGCCGACCGGCTGCTGACCCGGTTGCGCAGCCCGCGCCCGGGTCTGTCGGCACGCGAGCAGGACATCCTCGCGCAGCTCGCCCTCGGCCTCGGCAACCGGGAGATCGCCCGCGCCCTGTTCATCAGCGAGGCGACCGTCAAGACCCATCTGGGCCGGATCTACGGCAAGTTGGGCGTCGAGACCCGGGCGGGCGCGGTGGCGGTCGCCAAGGAACGACGGCTGCTGGGTTGACCGGCCGCGGGAACCAGGAGTATCCGATCCGCACTCTTCCGTTACGGCAGACACCCTTGACAGCATGCGTACTGGTTGGCGACGTTTGGTCCTTGCCGACATTTCGTTCGGCGGGACGCGGATGCCGCGTCGTGGGGGGAATTGGGGGGAGCGGTCGCCCATGCGATCCATGAGCAGTGACACGGACATATCGATCCACAGACCCGAACAGCTCGGCACCTCGCTCCGCACGGCCTGGCACCGGGCGATGGATGAGTCCCAGGACTATGCGAACCCGTTCCTGGCACCGGAGTTCGCGGCCGGCATCGGCAGACACCGCGGCGGCGCCCGGGTGGCGGTCCTGCACCAGCGTGGTGAGGCCGTGGGCTTCCTCCCGTACGAACGCACCTCCTTCGGTGTCGGCCGGGCCATCGGGCTCGGCCTCTCCGACTGCCAGGGCCTCGTGCACCGTCCCGGGGTCACCTGGGAGACGCGGGCCCTGCTCAAGGCCTGCCGGCTCTCGGTGTTCGAGTTCGACCACCTCGTCGAGGAGCAGCGGCCGTTCGCGCCGTATGTCACGGGGACGTTCGCCTCTCCGGTGATCGATCTGAAGGTCGGCAGCGACGACTACCCGGAATGGCTGCGCGGCGCGTACCCGGGGCTGGCCAAGACGACGCTCAAGAAGGAACGCCGGCTCGCCCGCGACCTGGGCGAGATGCGGTTCGTGTTCGACGAGCGGGACCCGCGGGTGCTGCGCACCCTGATGCAGTGGAAGTCGGGCCAGTACCGCAGGACGGGCCGGATGGACCGGTTCGCGCGGCCGTGGATCGTGGGCCTGGTGGAGGACCTGTTCCAGGTCCGCGAGGAGCACTTCACCGGTCTGCTGTCGGTCGTGTACGCCGGCGACCGGCCGGTCGCCGCCCACTTCGGACCGACCTCGCGCACGGTGTTCGCGCCCTGGTTCACCGCGTACGACCCCGAGTTGAGCTACTACTCCCCCGGCCTGATCATGCACCTGCGGATGGCCGAGGCGGCGGGCCGGCGCGGGGCGCGGCTCATGGACATGGGGCGCGGCGACAAGGAGTGGAAGGACTGGCTCAAGACCCGTGAGCTGCGTGTGGCGGAAGGATTCGCCTCCCGCCCCCATCCGGTCGCCACGGCGCACCGCCTGTGGCGCCGCCCGGTGCGGGGCCTGCGCAACACGGTCAACGCCCACCCGGCCCTGCGCGAGCCCGCCGACCGCCTCCTGAGGACCGTCGGCACGCTGCGCACGTCCGCACACTCCCCGGACTCCGGCAAGGCGGGCCCGATGGCGAGCTGAGCGCACCTGCTCGGTCCACCTGCGGGGCACCTTCGCACCGCCCTGCCGGTTCGCCCGCGACGCCCTGGAACCGCCCTGACGGTTCGCCCGAAGCACCCCCTCGCCCCAGGGACGCGGGTGTGCCGCTCTCCCCTGCACCGTCCTCCTCCGGACCTTCTCCGGACCATCGACACAAGGGGTGCCGATGCCCTACGGCTCACGGCTGGCCGCGACGATGACACGGCGACTGGGACGCGAGTGCGTGTACACGCCCTCGGCCCGGCTGGCCCTGTACCTGGCGTTCCGGCGCTGGTGCCGGCCGGGCGGGCGCGTGCTCATGTCACCGGTGACCGACGACGTGATCCTCTTCGTGGTCCTCGCGGCCGGCCTGCGGCCCGTGCTGGCCCCGGTGTCCGCGTGGGACGGCAACATCGACCCGGCCGCCGTGCCGGAGCCGACCTGGCACGGCGTGGACGCCGTCCTGACGGCCAACCTGTACGGCGTTCCCGACCGGGTCCTCGAACTGCGGCGCCGCTGCGAGCAGTTGGGGATCCCGCTGTTCGAGGACGCGGCGCATGCGATCGGCAGCCATGTGGACGGGCAGCCCATCGGGACCTTCGGCAGGGCGGCGGCGTTCAGCCTGTCCAAGCACGTGGCGGGGATGGCGGGCGGATTCCTCGCCGTCGAGAACGCGCGCACGCGCCGGGAGCTGGAACTGCTGCGGGACGATCTCCTGACCCCCGGCAGGCTGCGCCAGGACATCACCACGACGCTCCGCCCGCTGGCCCGGTCCGCCGTACGGTCGCTCCATCTGGTGCGCCCGGTGTGGCGGACCATGGAACGGCTGGGGCTGATGGAACGGGACGCGTTCCGGATGGCCCTGCACGCACCGCGGCTCACCGCGTCCGCGCGGGAGGCGCCGAGCCTGACGGCGTACGAGCCGTGGGTGCGGGTCGACCTGCACGGCTACCGCTCCCGGCACGGCGCGCTGGTCCGGGGCCAGCTGAAGCTGCGGATGGCCCGCCTCGACGAGGACCTCACCCGGCGCAGGGCCGGGGTCGCCCTGCTGGCGGGCACCCCGTGGGCGTCACCGGCGCTGCGGGAGCGGACCGTGCACGACGGCCCCCTGCCGCTCTTCCGGGTGCCGCTGCTGGTCCAGGACCGCGACGCCCTGGTCCAGCGGCTGGTGCGGCACGACGTGGTCTGCGGCTACCTCTACGATCCGCCGCTGGACGACTACGCGGGCGCGGAGTTCGTCGAACCCTCCCCCGACCCGGCAGCCGCCCGCTGGTTCGCGGCGCACGCGCTCCCCGCGGATCCGCTCCAGGCCCGCAGGATCATGGCCGCGTTCACGAAGGAGCGGGTGGCCGACGCACACCCCTCGCTGCTGCGGCCGGTTCCGGACGCCGCACCGCCCCGGCTCCTGGGGCCGTGAACTGCGACACCCCGCCGATCGATCAGAACACCAGAGGGTTAGCATATGAGCGCTGCCTAGCTCGAAAGAGAATTCTGTGACTGTCAAGGACGACTCGTTCACCGACTGGAAGAACCGCGAGGAGATCGCGGAATCGATGATCCCGATGATCGGGAGGCTGCACCGGGAGCGGGACGTCACCGTTCTGCTGCACAGCCGTTCCCTGGTGAACAAGTCGGTGGTCAGCATCCTCAAGACCCACCGGTTCGCCCGGCAGATCGCCGGTGCGGAGCTCTCCGTCACCGACACCCTGCCGTTCGTCCAGGCGCTCACCGCGCTGGACCTCGGCCCCTCGCAGATCGACATCGGCCGGCTCGCCGAGATCTACCAGACCGACGACCGCGGCCTGTCGGTGGCGGAGTTCACCGCCGACGCCGTGGCCGGCGCGACGGGCGGCAACAAGATCGAGCGCCGTGAGCCGCGGGACGTCGTCCTGTACGGCTTCGGACGCATCGGCCGCCTGGTGGCCCGGCTGCTGATCGAGAAGGCGGGCTCCGGCAACGGTCTGCGGCTGCGTGCCATCGTCGTCCGCGGCGGCGGGCGAGCCTCCGAGGACCTCGTCAAGCGGGCCTCGCTGCTGCGCCGGGACTCCATCCACGGCCAGTTCCAGGGCACGATCACCGTCGACGAGTCCCAGGGCGCGATCATCGCCAACGGCAACACCATCAAGGTGATCCACGCGAACGACCCGTCCGAGGTCGACTACACGGCGTACGGCATCAAGGACGCCATCCTCATCGACAACACCGGCAAGTGGCGCGACCGCGAGGGCCTGGCCCAGCATCTGCGCCCCGGTATCGACAAGGTCGTGCTGACCGCGCCGGGCAAGGGCGACGTCCCCAACATCGTGCACGGCGTCAACCACGACACGATCAAGCCGGACGAGCAGATCCTGTCCTGCGCGTCCTGCACCACCAACGCGATCGTGCCGCCGCTGAAGGCGATGGACGACGAGTACGGCGTGCTGCGCGGCCACGTCGAGACGGTCCACTCGTTCACCAACGACCAGAACCTGCTGGACAACCACCACAAGGCCGACCGCCGGGGCCGCTCGGCTGCGCTCAACATGGTCATCACGGAGACGGGCGCCGCCTCCGCCGTGGCCAAGGCGCTGCCCGACCTCGATGCGCCGATCACCGGCAGCTCGATCCGGGTGCCGGTGCCGGACGTCTCCATCGCGATCCTGAGTCTGCGGCTGGGCCGCGAGACAACCCGAGAGGAGGTCCTCGACCACCTCAGGAACGTCTCGCTGACCTCGCCGCTCAAGCGCCAGATCGACTTCACGACGGCCCCCGACGCGGTCTCCAGCGACTTCATCGGCTCCCGCCACGCCTCGATCGTCGACGCCGGCGCCACCAAGGTCGACGGCGACAACGCGATCCTCTACCTCTGGTACGACAACGAGTTCGGCTACTCCTGCCAGGTCATCCGCGTCGTCCAGCACGTGTCCGGCGTCGAGTACCCGACGTATCCGGCGGCGCTCTGACCTCGGCGGAGCGCGGCTTAGGCCGTCGGGCCCGCCAGGCCGGCGCAGCCGACAGCATGGACCGTCAACGGGCCCCGGATCCACGGATCCGGGGCCCGTCGGGCGCGGTGTGCCGGTTCAGGCGACGAAAGCGGACGCCTTCGCGTTCGCCGCGACGCCCTCGAGCGAGGCGAACGCGTCGACGTCGGCGCACACGGCGAGCGGTCCGGCCTCGACGTGGAGACCGACGGCGGCCGCGACGGCCACGCCACCGGAGATGCTGTCGAGGTCCGTGTCGTGGATCTCGGTGGTGTCGATGCGGGGGGCGGAGTTCATGTCGCGCGGTTCCTTTCAAGGAAGCGATGTCGAGGACGGCCCCCGGATCGAAGCATGAGCGGGGCAGCCCTGCCAGTCACCCGCCACCGGCCGCCACGAGCGGCTTCACCGGCGTCGCGATCCGCTCACCGAACACACCCTTTCCTTCACGCGCTCCGCCGTCGCGGCGGCACGCAAAGGGCGTGGGGCGGGACAACCACGGTCACGACCGGGACTTTCACTGCCCGGACGGTGAACGGTGTGCAGGTTCACCGGTTTTTCCATGACGGTCCGTCCGGAGCCGGTGCCTCTCCCTCATTTGAAAAACGTTTCACGTGCCGCGAGGGTAGACTTGCGTCGCCTGGTCGAACGGCTGCACCAACAAGGGGGGTGGACGCCATTTCGGTTCGTCCCGCCCGCATCCAGGAGGTCGCGGCCGCCGCCGGAGTCTCTGTCTCCACGGTGTCGAACGTCCTGAACCGGCCCGAGCGGGTCAACGCGCGTACCGCCGAGCGGGTCCGCGACGCGGTCGCCGCACTCGACTACGTCCCCCATCCGGGAGCGGCCGGTCTGCGCAGCGGACACTCGTCGTCGATCGGTCTGGTGCTGCCGGACGTGGCCAACTCGTTCTACTCACGCATCGCACGCGGCGCCGCCGACGCCGCTTACGAACACGGCTATGCGCTCGTGCTCTGCGACAGCGGGGACGCGCCGGAGCGGGAGCAGGGCTACTTCACCATGCTCGTCGAACAGCGGGCCGTGGGCGCGGTGGTGGTCCCGCTCAGCGCCGACCCCACCCGGCTGACGCGACTGCGCGAGCGGGGCATCCCGCTGGTCCTGGCGGACCGGGCGATGCCCGCCCAGGAAGGCTGTTCGGTCTCCGTGGACGACATCGCGGGCGGCCGCATCGCCGTGCAGCACCTGCTGGACCGCGGGGCGCGCGACATCCTCGTCGTGAACGGCGAGCGCACGATCCGCCAGTGCGCCGACCGCTACCAGGGCGCCCGCCAGGCCGTGCGCACCCGCCGCGAGGCACGCCTGGGACACGTCGTGGCCGAGGAGATGACGGTGGCGTACGGCGCCGAGATCGCCCGCGGTCTCGACGAGCTGCCCGACGGGGTCTTCTGCACCAACGACTTCCTCGCGGCGGGGCTGTGCCGCACCCTGGGCGAGCGCGGCGTGAAGATCCCGGGTGACGTACAGGTGGTCGGCTACGGCGACCTGGACATAGCGAGCTTCGTCGGCACGACGCTGACCACGGTCCGCCAGCCGGTGGAGGAACTCGGCAGGGCGGCCGTGGAGATGCTGCTCGACGAGGTGGAGGCCCGCGCGGAACACGCCCACGAAGCCCGGGTGTTCGCACCGGGGCTGGTGCTGCGGGACTCCACGCGGGCGCCGTCAGACGGGCCTTTCTAGCGTCACCGGCCCCAGCAGCCCGGACGGCAGCTGGGAGGGGAAGGCCCACGCGGTCGGTGTGGCTTCGGCGAGATACGGGGCCAGGGTGTTGTGGACGGTCACGTCGAGACGGACGGTACGCCCGGCGGTGCCGCACAGTGCGAAGCGGTACGGCGCACAGAACGCCTCGCCGACGAGTTCCCCGTCGACGCGCACCGCGACGCTGCCCCGCACCCGCCCCAGGTCCAGCACCGGGTCCGACCCGTCCGGCACCTCCAGCGTCCGCGTATAGGTCACGCCACCGCTCCAGCCGCCCAGCCCGAGCTCCCCCCACTCCCCCGGCGGCAGGGGTGCCGGAACGGTGCGCACCCGCACCGGCCCGCGCCAGGCCGAACCGCCGCGCAGGACGGCCGTGGGGGTGGTGACGACCTCGAACTCCGTTGCCTGGTCGAGAGGTTGACTCAGTGTCAGATGTGTGCCTTCGAGGAGGAGTTCAGGACCGCCGTCGATCCTCACGCGAGCGGGAAGTTCCAACGGCAGGTCCAGCGACACGGTCCCCGCCGGAACGGTGAACCGGAAGCGCTGCTCGGCCTCCCGGACGTCGTCGGTGGACCGCAGGGGCAGTACGGCGGAGCCGAGCACCGGGGCTCCGGCGAGCCAGTCGGCCCCGGGCAGGGGGTGCGGCCGTACCGCGGCAGCGCAGTGCTGCAACTCCCCCCAGCGGCCCTCGTGTTCGACCGTCAGGCCGCTCCACGGGCCCGTCCTGGCCTGCCACCCCGGGCCGCTGACCAGGGCGGTCGTGTCCGCCACGAGGTCGACGTAGATCCCGTCGCGCGCGTCGACGCTGTCGGCCACGACGTCGAGGACGTGATCGCCGGCACCCAGGGGCAGTTCGTGCCGGAAGAACATCGGCACCGCGCCCCAGTCGGACTCGTAGTACTCCACCTTCTCCTGCCGCGCCACGACTGCTCCGTCGAGCAGGACGGTCACGCCCACCGCGGCCCCCACCACGAGGACCGCCGCCGCGCCCCGTCCCGGGATTCCGAGCCGTCCCCGGTAGGTCACGGCGCCGTCCGGCCGTACGTCGTCGGGGACGCGCATGAAGAGCGGGCGCGGCGCGAAACCGTCCGGGCGGGACAGGCAGAAGTAGCTGCCCAGGGGGGTCTTCGCGGCACCCGAGATGGTCTGCGGCCGGTCCTGGGCGTCGGACAGCTCGTACTCCAGCACATTGCGGGCGTGTCCGACGTCCACCCGGGCGGACGCCAGATAGCCGCCGCCGGTCTCCAGTCCCCTGCCGTTCCACCACACGCGCTTGGTCGCCGCCGCACCGATGTGCAGGTCGGCGGGCCCGCGGTGGCCGGTCTCCACGACTGCCCTGACCCGGGCGGCGGTTCCGCTGCCGGGCACCGGCACGCGCACGAACTCCTCCGGCACCAGGCCCTTGTTGCCGAGCAGCCCGTGCGGGTCGGGAATGCCGCGACTCGACGAGTACAGCGAGACCTCCCAGTCCGGTGGCGCCAACTCCCTCTCCCCGGCCAGGACTTGTCCGACGGCGACGGCGTCCAGAGGAGCCGGGGCCTGCGCGGAGGGCACGGGTGGCAGGACGCGGACCCGGTTGCCGTAGGTCACCCGGACCGGCTGCCAGGGTTCCTCGTTCTCGGTCCACCGCATGGTCCAGATCTGCGGTTCGGCGACGGACGCTCCGGCGGGCAGGGCCAGATCACCCCAGGTGTTGTCCATCGTCGGAGTGAGACGGCCCTCCCAGCCGGTCGACAGGTCGGTCGTCTCCGGCCGTTCCGCGGGCGCCGGGGGCGTGCTGCCCGCCGGAGGACCCTCGCGCCATACGACGAGTGCGGCGGGGGCGCCTTCCAGGGGCACCTCGATGGTCGAGACGCCGTCGGTGACGGTGACGCGTCCGGGGCGGCGTCCGCCGGTCGCCGGGTTCCAGATCTCGGCCTCGGCGACCGGGCCCCGCACGGTGACGGAGGAGGTGCGGGCGTAGCGCGCGGGGTCGATCCCGTGGTGGTTCCCCGGCGGGTGCGTACGGGCGTCGGGGAACGCCCCCGTGACCAGCGCGACCGCCATGTCGTCCTTACGCCTGACGAGCAGCGGCACCTCGCCCGTCGCGTATCCGGCGGCGTCGGCGACCGCCGCCGCACCGGTCTCGGCGTCGGCCACCCGTTCAAGGCGCGGATGGTCCAGCAGTGCGGCTACGGCGGAGTCGTCGCCGGCCAGCCCCGCGGCCTGCGCCGGAGGTCGGCCCACAACCACGACCCGGCCGCCGGCGTCGAGGAGTTCGGCCAGCCTGCGGGCTGTCCCGTCCTCCAGAACGCTCGCCGAGGGGAGCAGGACCACGCTGTACGCCTGTTCCCTGACGCGCAGGGCGCCGTCGCCTGCCTTGGCGCCCTGGACCGAGGCGTCGTCGATGACGTCGAAGGAGATCCGGTGGCGGTCGAGGGCGCCCACGTCGGGCCGGAGCCAGTTGTTCGTGCCGCACAGCTCCAGGTAGTGGCGCTGGGTCTCGTCGACGTCGGCGTGGGCGTCGCCGAGGCGGCCGTCCCCGAAGTGCTGGACGGGAGCGTCCACGGGGATGAGGGACTGCATGGTGGCGGAAGGGTGCAGGACCGCCACGTCGGCGCTGTAGGTGCCCCAGGACAGGATCGAGCAGATCCGGGCGACGGCCCGGGAGAAGGCCGGGTACTGCTGCCAGTAGGGCTGGCGCCAGTCGGTGGACGGCGGCGCCCACTCGAACCAGCCGCCCGCGGTGCCGAAGTAACTGGCGTGCGGGTTGTACAGGTTGGCGCCGCTGCGCAGGAACGGCAGCAGCCAGTCGTAGGTCTCCTCCAGGGTGCCGCCCCAGCCGGAGGAGTGGAACGACTCGATCCAGACGCGCTCGTGACCGTAGAGGTGGGCCATGGAGGAGTGCACCTTGGCGTCGCCGTGGTGGTCGCTGCCTGCGGCGCTGTACCAGCGGTGGGTGCGGAAGTAGTCCGTGTAGAGCTGCGTCGACTGGGCCGGGAAGCCGGAGCGGGCGGGGTGGCTCTGGTCGCAGCCCAGGAGCAGGCCGCGTTCCTCGTGCCAGGCGGCGAGGGGCCGGAACAGGGCCTCTTCGGTGAGTTCGGCGCGTACGGCGTAGTAGTCGGCGCGGATCTTGCGTGCCCGGGTGGTGTCGTCGCCGCTCCCGCCGAACAGGGCGGGCAGGTGGTCGAGGAGGTCGTAGCCGCGCCGGGCCCGGAACTCCTCGGGGAAGCGGCCGGTCCAGGAGTTGGTGGCGGGCAGTTCGTCCTGGAAGCTGCCGGCGATGACGTTGCCCAGGTACTCGGGGACGCGGCGGTCGTACTCGCGATGGATGGCGTCGAACAGGAGACCGACGGCATCGGGGGCGAGGTAGTCGAAGGCTGTGGGGACCGCGAGGACCAGGCGCACCTCGGTGCCGTCGGCAGCCTCGATGCGCGGCGGCCCTTCCTGGCCGGCTGGGGCAGGCCGCCCGGTGACCAGCAGCCGGGCGCCCGCGCTGTCGTACGCCCCCAGCAGGGTCTCCGCGCCCTTCAGGGCGACCGTGCCGCCGGAGACGACCGCCCGGCGCGAACGCAGGGCCCGGCCGGCCGACTCGGGGTGCCGCCGAGTGATGCTCCCCTGGACGTTGGCGCCGGAGAAGCCGATCTGGTCGTAGAACCACAGGCGTGTGCCCAGCTCCCCGGCGATCTCGCAGGCGTCCGTGAAGCGGGCCCACCACTCCTCGCCGAACCACACCGGGTCGTCGGTGCGGGCGCCGAAGGTCGGTCCTGCCGGGGCCAGGTTGATCACCACGAGGTTGTGGACGCCGCCGTCCGCGAAGCGGCGCAGTTGCCAGGCCAGGCGCTCACGGGTGACCTTCGCGCCGGACCACCACCACAGCGGGGTGGGGCCGAAGTCCCGGGGCGGGTCGTCGAACAGTTGTCGCAGGGCTGGAGAGATCACGGATGGGTCCTTCCGACGACGGCCCGGACACTCTCACGGATCAAAAACGTTTTACGTCTGCCTCACCGTAGGACACGCCCAAGACGCCCACCAGATCTGCGGGGCCGTCAGGTCGTTTCCACGGATGGCCGCATGACGTCTTGTTGGAACGTTTTTACCCTCCTATAGTCGCCAGACATCGGCCGAGAACAGCGACGTCCCCCTCCGCTCGGACCCACTCTCCCCAGACGGAGCCGCATCATGGCCCGAACCTCGCCTGCCCCGACCCAGCCGGAACCACCCATCGAGAAGCGCCTCTGGAAGGTCGCGACCCTCTCCGGCATGGCGTCCTACCTTGATGCCGCGCTCATCGTGAGCATCGGCGTCAACCTGGCCATCTATCGCGACGCCTACGACATGGGCGTCTGGATGGCCGGTGCGATCAGTGCGATCGTCACCATCTGCATCGCCGTCGGTTCCCTGGTCGGCGGACGGCTCGCCGACGTCTTCGGCCGACGCCGCCTCTACAACCTGGACATCCTCTGTTACGCCCTCGGGGCCGTCATCATCACGCTGGCGCCCGACGACATCACCCTTCTGGTGGGTGTCCTCCTCGCCGGGCTCGCGGCCGGCGCCGACCTGCCGACGTCCCTGGCCGTGGTCTCGGACGCGGCCCCCGACCACGCCCGGGGGCGACTCATCGCGTTCACGCAGGTCATGTGGATGCTGGGCATCATCGTCGTGGTCTTCGCCGGGTTCGCCCTGTCGGACACCGGCATGCTCGGGGCCCGCCTCATCACCGCCCATCTGGCCGTCGCCGCGCTGGTCACCTGGCATCTGCGCTCCAAGCTGGAACTGGCCACCGGGCCCGATCCGGAGCAGGACCAGGTCCCGGCGGACAAGCCGGCCGAGCAGCAGGGTGTCGCGCTCAAGAACGTCTGGACCCGTGCCGCGCTGGTACCCATGCTCGCGACCTTCGCCTTCTACGTGACCTGGGGTCTGGGCGCCAACACCATGGGCCAGTTCACGACGTATCTGCTGGTCACCGTCAGCGGTGCCACGCAGAGCGTGGCCACCGGCATCAACCTCGCCTGTCTTCCGATCGGTCTGGTGCTGACGTTCGCCTTCGTCCGGATCGCCGACGGTCCGCGACGCGACCGGATGTTCTACGTCGCCACGCTCGTGCAGATCGCGGCCTTCGCGATCGGCACGCTCACGCTGGGCGCCATCGTCGGCTTCCTCGTCTTCTACGTCCTCTACCAGCTGTCCTATCCCTTCGCGGGCGAGGCCAACTACAAGGTGTGGTCGCAGCTGACGCTGCCCGCGGAGACCCGGGGCACCACGCAGGGCATCACCTACGCCGTCTCGCGCGGGGTCTTCGCGGGCGTCGCGTTCGTCACGCCTGCCCTGCTCGACCGGAGCCCCAGCCTCCTGCTCTGGGTGATCACCGGCTGCATGGTGCTGTCGGCGTTCGCGGGCCTCTACATCGTCCGCGTCCTCGTTCCCCGCGCGTCCCCGGCCGCCACCGCACCGGCGGATCTGAAGGTCGCACGGACCTGAACCGACCCACCGAAGGAGCGCCGACCATGGCGACGACCGAATCCACCACGACCCGCACCGGTGAACGGGACGCCGACCTGAGCGAGTTGCTCCCGCCCGTGACCCGCCGCCGACCGCGGATCGGGCTGGTCTCCGGTGGACTCGGCACGTACTGGCCGCAGTTCCCGGGCCTGCTGCCCCAGTTGCAGGAGTCGGCCACGTATGTCGCCGAGCGGCTGGGGCAGTTGGACGCCGAGGTGACGGACGCGGGCTTCGTCTCCGACGCACAGGAGGGCGCGGCCGCCGCCGAGCGGCTGCGCCGGGCCGACTGCGATCTGATCGTGCTGTTCCTGACCACCTATCTGACCTCGTCGATGGTCCTGCCGATCGCCCAGCGCACGCACACCCCCGTGCTGGTCGTCGACCTCCAGCCGTCCGAGCGGATGGACCACGCCTCCTTCGACACGGGTGCCTGGCTGGCGTACTGCTCGCAGTGCTCCGTGCCCGAGGTCGGCAACGTGTTCCGCCGGGCCGGGATCCCCTTCCGGTCGGTGTCGGGCTGGCTGCGGCAGGAGTCGGCGTGGCGGCGCATCGAGCGGTGGGTGCGCGCCGCGCATGTCCGGGCCGCGCTCCGGCACGCCCGGCACGGGCTGATGGGGCACGTGTATCCGGGCATGCTCGATGTGCAGACCGATCCGACGCTGCTGTCGGCGACGTTCGGCTCGCATGTCGAGGTGCTGGAGTTCGACGACCTGCGGCACCGGGTGCAGCAGGTGACCGAGGCGGAGACCCGGGAGCGGGTGGAGCTCGCCCGGCAGGTCTTCACCGTCGACGAGAGCGTCGTGGACGAGGACTTCACCTGGGGGGCGACCGTGTCGGTGGCCCTGGACCGGCTGGTGGCGGACTTCGGCCTCGACACCCTCGCCTACTACCACCGGGGACTCGACGGTGAGTTGCACGAGCGGCTCGGCGCCGGGATGATCCTGGGCGCCTCACTGCTCACGGCCCGGGGTGTACCCGCGGCCGGCGAGTTCGAACTGCGCACCAGCATCGCCCAGTTGGCCTCACAGAGCGTCGGCGCCGGAGGCTCCTTCACGGAGATCCAGGCGCTGAACTTCGAGGACGGGGTGGTCGAGATGGGCCACGACGGACCCGCCCATCTCGCGCTCAGCGCCCGGGACCCGCTGCTGCGCGGCCTCGGTGTCTATCACGGCAAGCGCGGCTGGGGGGTCAGCGTCGAGTTCGACGTACGGCAGGGGCCCGTCACCCTGCTCGGTCTCGGGCAGGACGCCGGTGGCACCCTGTCGTTCATCACCTCCGAGGGCACGGTCGTGCCGGGACCGCTGCTGGCGATCGGCAACACCACCAGCAGGGTCGACTTCGGGCGGGACCCCGGCGAGTGGGTCGACGCGTGGAGCGCCACGGGGGTCGGACATCACTGGTCGCTTGCGGTGGGCCACCACGGCGCCGACTTCGGGGCCGCGGCGAGTCTGCTCGGGATCGATCACCGGGAGGTGTAGTCGCGATCAGTGAGACTCGGCTGCCCGTACCCGGGCCAGGACATCCCGGATCATTTCTGCGCTGATCATGAAGTGCTCCTTCGCGATCCCCTCGGCGCGCTCTGGTTCACCCGCCGCTACGGCCTCGTAGAGCGCGGTGTGCCCGTGACCGGCCCTCTCGTGATGGGACCGTTCGCCCCTCCCCCAGGGCTCGACGGGGAAGCCGAGGCTGATCCGGGTCAGCAGATCCCGGCTGAGCTGGGTGATCTGCGGATTGCGGGTCGCCGCGCAGATCGCCCGGTGGAACGCGCTGTCGGCGGCCTGCTCCTCCCGGGGTGTGCTCGCGGCGAGGTGCGCGGCCAGCGCCTCGCGCATCGGCTCCAGGTCCTCGGGGCGCCGGCGCCGGGCGGCCGTCGCGGCCACCATGCCCTCCACCAGCCCCCGCAGGTCGAAGAGCTGCTCGAACTCCTCCCAGCGGGGCAGCAGCGTACGGCGGACCGCGGCCCCGGAGGACTCGGTCCAGCTGTCGCGGACGAAGGCGCCGCCGCTGCGCCCCCGACGGATCTCGACGACACCCAGGGCCTGCAGGCGTGCCACGGCCTCGCGCACGGTGGGGCGGCTGACGTGCAGCAGTCCGGTGAGTTCGCGCTCGGCCGGCAGCCGTTCGCCGGGGAGGAAGTCACCCACGGCGATCGCGGTGAGCAGCCGGTCGGTGACCTCGTCGACCGCGGAGGTCACCCGGACCGGGCGCAGCGAGGACGACGGGCCGCCGCCGAGCAGAACACGGTCGAGGACGCGGGAGAACTCGTCACCGGGTTCGGGTTCGGATGTCAGTTGTCCTCCTGGAAGTCGCCACTTCTGTAAACGCGGGCGGGCCACGTGAACCCGCCGTTACGTCTTTCCCTCGCCACGCTAAAAGGTCTTGTGGGCTGACCTTTTAGCGCCCCACTATCTCACTCATCCGTCACACCCACCTAGTTTCAGACAGCGGCAGGCCGGTTCCGACCGGTCTGGGAGGCTCATCCGTGGCGATCCCCGAACCGAACCACACCGGAACCGTCGACTTCAACGGCTGGTCCACCTGGTACCGGATCACGGGCGAACCGGGCAGGACACCCCTGGTGGTCCTGCACGGCGGCCCCGGCGCCGGTCACCACTACACCCTCAGCATCGCGGGCATCTCCCGGCAGGGCCGACCCGTGATCCACTACGACCAGCTCGGCACCGGGTCCTCCACCCATCTGCCCGACAAGGGTGCCGACTTCTGGACCGTCCAGCTCTTCCTCGACGAACTGGACAACCTGCTCACGGAGTTGGGCATCGCCGACGGCTACCACATCCTCGGCCAGTCCTGGGGCGGCATGCTCGCGGCCGAGCACGCGGTGCGCCGTCCGCCCGGGCTGCGCGGTCTGGTCATCGCCAACTCCCCTGCGTCCATGGGGCTGTGGCTCCAGGCTGCCGCCGAACTGCGCGCCGGTCTCCCCGAGGAGGTCCAGCGCGTCCTGTACGCCCACGAGGCGGCCGGGACCACGGACCACCCCGACTACCGGGCGGCGGAACAGGTCTTCAACGAGCGCCATGTGTGCCGCCTCACGCCCAACCCGCCCGAGGTGCAGGCCACCTGGGACAACATCGAGGCCGATCCGACCGTGTACCACACGATGAACGGCCCCAACGAGTTCCATGTCGTCGGCACCCTCAAGGACTGGTCCGTCATCGACCGGCTGCACCTGATCGAGGTGCCGACCCTCCTGGTGTCCGGCCGCTTCGACGAGGCCACTCCCGAGACCGTCCGCCCCTTCGCCGACCACATCCCCGATGTGCGCTGGCACATGTTCGAGCATTCGAGCCACATGCCGCACGTCGAGGAGGAGGAGCTCTACCTCCGGATCGTCGGCGAGTTCCTCGACTCCACCGACTGATCCGGGAGTTGTCTGCCATGTCGCGCACCACCAGACGGGGCGCCCTTGCCGCCGCCACCGTCGCCCTCACGCTCACCGCCGCCGCCTGTTCGTCCTCCTCGGACTCGGGCTCCGCCTCCGACCCGAGTGCCTCCACCTCCGGGTCCTCCGCATTCCAGGCCCAGCACAAGGGCGGCACCCTGAACCTCGTCGCCCACGCGGCCGCGGGCAGCTTCGACCCGCAGGTCAACTACACGCTCCAGTACTGGCAGTTGTTCCAGTCGATGTACGACGGGCTGCTCTCGTTCAAGAAGGTCGGCGGACAGGAGTCCTTCACCGTCGTCCCCGACCTGGCCACGGCCATGCCGAAGGTGACCAACGGCGGCAAGACCTACACCTTCACCCTCCGCAAGGGCGTCACCTTCTCCAACGGCAAGGCCCTGACCACCGCCGACGTGGTGGCGTCCTTCCAGCGCATCTTCAAGGTCTCCAGCCCTACCGCCGGCACCTTCTACAACGGCATCGTCGGCGCCGACGCCTGTCTGAAGACCCCCGCCTCCTGCACCCTGTCCAAGGGCGTGATCGGTGACGCGGCGACCAACACCGTCACCATCAACCTGACCGCCGCCGACCCTGAATTCGAGTACAAACTGGCCGTCCCGCACTCCGTCGTCGTACCGAAGGACTCACCGACGAAGGACGCCGGGACCAAGCCGCTGCCGTCGACCGGCCCGTACATGGCTGCGTCGTACGACCCGAACCGGGCGCTCAAGCTGGTGCGCAACCCGCACTTCAAGGAGTGGTCGCGGCAGGCGGAGCCGCAGGGCTACCCCGACGTCATCGACTACACCTTCGGGCAGACCGTCGAGTCCGAGGTGACCGCCGTCGAGAACGGCCAGGCGGACTGGATGTTCGACGCGCCGCCCGCGGACCGGCTGGGCGAGATCGGCACCAAGTACGCCTCGCAGGCGCATGTGAACCCGCTGACGGCGTTCTGGTACGCCACACTCAACGTCAACACGGCCCCGTTCGAAAACAAGTTGGCGCGCCAGGCGATCAACTGGGCCGTCGACCGGTCAGCGGTGGTGCGTCTGTACGGCGGCACCAACCTCGCCTCCCCCGCATGCACCATCCTGCCGCCGGGCTTCCCCGGGCACGTCGCCTCCTGCGACTACACCAAGGGCGGCGGTGCGACCTGGAAGGCCGCGGATCTCACCAAGGCGAAGGCGCTGGTGAAGCAGTCCGGTACGGCGGGCCAGGAGGTCGGCATCGTCACGCAGGACGACGACGTCAACAAGTCGATCGGGCAGTACCTGCAGAGTCTGCTCACCCAGCTCGGGTACAAGGCGACGCTCAAGCCGCTGTCGGCGAACATCCAGTTCACCTACATCCAGAACACCAAGAACAAGGTGCAGCTGGCCCTGACGTCCTGGTACCAGGACTATCCGGCGGCCTCCGACTTCCTCAACGTGCTGCTGTCCTGCGCCAGTTACCACCCCGGCAGCGACTCCAGCATCAACATCGCCGGGTTCTGCGACAAGGGCGTCGACGCCAAGATGCAGGCGGCGATGAAGACCTCACAGACGGACAAGGCAAGCGCCGACAAGCAGTGGGGGGCCGTCGACCAGCAGATCATGGGCGAGTCCCCGGTCGTCCCGCTGATCAACCCGAAGATGATCGACTTCACGTCGACGCGGGTCGGCAACTACCGGTTCAGCAAGCAGTTCTACATGCTGGTCGGGCAGCTGTGGGTGAAGTGACCCTCGCCCCGCCGGCCGGGGCCCGGCGCTCGCCGGGCCCCTGGCGGACCGCCGCCGGCGACCTGCTGCGCAACACACCGGCGCTGGCGGCCGCGGCGGTCCTGCTCCTCGTCGTGCTGGCGACCCTGTGCGCTCCGCTCTACGCACACCACATCGCGCACACCGACCCCTTCCAGTCCCATGTCTCCGGCACCACGGTCGTCGGCGGAAAGACGGTGCCGGTGCTCACCCCGAGCAGCACGGGACTCGGCCTCGGAGTCACCCCGATCGGCCCGACCTGGGACCCCGCCCACTACTTCCTCGGCGCCGACAACCAGGGCCGCGACGTCATGGCGCGGCTGTTGTACGGCGGCCGGACGAGCCTGTTCATCGGGTTCACGGCGGCGCTGCTCACCTGCGCCGCCGGAACGGCCGTGGGGGTCGTCGCCGGGTACCTGGGCGGGGTCGTGGACGCCGTCATCTCCAGGATCCTGGACGTGATCTGGGCGTTCCCGGTGTATCTGCTGGCCATCTGTCTGTCGGTGGTGCTGCTCACCAACGGCCTCAGGCTGGGCCCGGTCACCGTCGACGCGGGAAGCCTGTGGCTGCCCGTCACGATCATCGCGGCGATCTATGTCCCGTACATCGCGCGGCCGTTGCGCGGTCAGGTGCTGGTGCTGCGCAACAAGGAGTACATCCAGGCGGCCGTCGGCTCCGGCGCCCCCACCGCGCGCATCCTGCGCCGGGAGGTGCTGCCGAACGTGGTGCCCACGGCGATCGTGTTCGTGCCGTTGATGACCGCGCTGGCCATGCTCACCGAGTCGGCGCTGTCCTTCCTGTCCGTCGGCGTCCAGCCGCCCGACGCCAGCTGGGGCACGATCATCGAGGACGGCCTCGGGCTGCTCTACACCCGGCCTGCCGTGACGATCGCGCCCGGTCTGCTGATCGCGCTGACCACGGCCGCGCTCAACGTCCTCGGCGACGGGGTGCGCGACGCGCTCGACCCGGGCGCCCGACTGCGCGGAGGGGTGTGACCATGCTCGCCTTCGCCCTCAAGCGCTTCGGCTCGGCCCTGCTGGTGATGTTCGCGATCAGTGTGCTGGTGTTCCTGATCTTCTTCGCCACCCCGGGAGTCGACCCGGCGGCCCGGATCGCGGGCCGCAACGCCGATCCGGCGACGCTCGCCCAGGTGCGGCACTCCTTCGGGCTCGACCGGCCCATGCCGGTCCGCTATCTGCTGATGATGCGTCATCTGCTCGTCGACCGGGACCTGGAGTCCTTCGTCAACCGCGGCTCCCGAGTCATCCCGCAGATCCTGCAGGCCACCCCCGTGACCCTGTCGCTGGTCATCGGTGCGGCCGTGATCTGGATGACGGCCGGCATCCTCATGGGTACGGCAGCGGCGGCCCTGCGCGGCAGAGCCGCCGACCCGCTGATCATGCTGGTGGGCGTGGTCGGCGTGTCGCTCCCGGCCTACTGGCTCGGCGAGGTCGTCAACCTCCTCACCCAGAAGCAGCTGCACGACTCGCTGTTCTCCTGGGTGCCCCCGCCCGGCTACGTCGGCCTCGGCCGGGATCCGGGACAGTGGGCGCTGCACATGCTCTTCCCGTGGCTGACCCTGGCCCTGCTGTACGCCGGGATCTACGCCCGGCTGCTGCGCGGCGAGGTCGTCTCGGCGCTGAACGAGGACTACGTCCGCACAGCCCGCGCCAAGGGCCTGTCCGAACGGCGGATCCTGCTCCGGCACGCCCTGCGCTGCTCACTGATCCCGATCGTGTCGCTGTTCGGCCTGGACTTCGGCGCCCTCGTGGGCGGTGCCGCGCTGCTGACCGAGGTGGTCTTCGGCCTGCCAGGCATCGGCAAGCTCACCTTCGACGCCCTCCAGAACCTGGACCTGCCGGTGATCATGGGGACCGTCCTGTACGCGGCGTTCTTCGTGGTCCTCGCCAACGCCCTGGTGGACATCCTGTACGCCCGACTCGATCCGAGGGCCCGTCATGCCTGAACCCCTGCTGGACGTGCGTGACTTGAGCGTGCGTTTCCGCACCCGTCAGGGCTCCGTCACAGCCGTCGACGGTCTCTCCTTCTCCGTGGACCCCGGTGAAGTCCTGGGTGTGGTGGGCGAGTCGGGCTCCGGCAAGAGCGTGTCGATGCTGGCCGTGCTGCGGCTGCTGGCCAACCCGAACGTGAGCGTGTCGGGTGAAGTCCGCTTCCGTGGACGCGACTTGCTGACCCTGCCCGACAAGGAGATGCGTGCGGTGCGCGGCAGGGAGATCGCGATGGTCTTCCAGGACCCGATGACCGCGCTGACCCCCGTGTACACCGTGGGCTGGCAGATCGCCGAGGCGATCCGGGCGCACGAACAGGTCTCCCGCAAGGAGGCTCGGGCCCGTGCGGTCACGCTTCTCTCCGACGTCGGCATCCCCGACGCGGCCTCGCGGGCGAACGCCTATCCGCACGAGTTCTCCGGCGGGATGCGCCAGCGCGCGGTCATCGCGATGGCGCTCTCCTGCGGCCCCGCGCTGCTCATCGCCGACGAGCCGACGACGGCACTGGACGTCACGGTCCAGGCGCAGATCCTCGATCTGATGCGGGAACTCAACGGACAGGGCTCCGCGATGGTGATCATCACGCACGACATGGGCGTGGTCTCCCAGATCGCCGACCGGGTCCTCGTCATGTACGGCGGCCGGGCGGCCGAGGAGGGTCCGCGGCGGGCGGTGTTCCACGGTCCGCGGCACCCGTACACCTGGGGGCTGCTGGACTCGGTGCCCCGGGTGGGCGGTGCCCGGCTGCGGCGGCTGCCGACCATCGCGGGCGTGCCCGTCTCGCCCGGCTCCGTCCCGCGGGGGTGCGCGTTCGCACCGCGCTGCCGACTGCGGCACGACCGGTGCGAGGAGCGTCCCGCGCTGGCGGGTGAGGTACACCGTGACGCCTGCTGGCTGCCGCCGGACGACCGGGCGGGACTGCGGATGACGGCACGGACGGCGGGCGAGGCACGGGACCGGGACACGGAGGTGGCGTCGTGACGGCACGGGAGCGCGTGACAGTCGACGGGGCGGCACGTTCGGGGGAGGTCCTGCTGCGGGCCACGGACGTCACCAAGCACTACCCCGCGCGCGGACGACGCCAGGTGCTGCGGGCCGTCGACGGGGTGTCCCTCGATGTGCGCGGCGGTGAGACGGTCGGCATCGTCGGCGAGTCGGGCTGCGGCAAGTCCACGCTGGGCCGCTGTCTGGTCCGGCTCACCGAACTCACCGGCGGGCGCGTCGAGTTCGACGGGCAGGACATCTCGGCGCTGTCCACGCGCCGGCTGCGTCCCGTACGACCGGGCATGCAGCTGGTCTTCCAGGATCCGCAGGCCTCGCTCAACCCCCGCCGCCGTGCCGGGGACATCGTGGCCGAGCCGCTGCTCGTGCACCGGTACGGCGACCGGGCCGCAGTCCGCCGCAGAGTCGGGGAGCTCTTCGACGTCGTAGGACTGGCGGCGGCCCATCTGGACCGGTATCCGCACGAGTTCTCCGGCGGTCAGCGCCAACGCATCGGTATCGCGCGCGCGTTGGCGACGAACCCGAAGCTGATCGTGGCCGACGAGCCGGTCTCGGCGCTCGACGTGTCGATCCAGGCCCAGGTGCTGAACCTGTTCGCCGACCTCCAGGAGGAGTTCGGCCTCACCTACGTCTTCATCGCACACGACCTCGGTGTGGTCCGTCATGTGTCGGACCGGATCGCGGTCATGTATCTCGGCGGGATCGTCGAGCTGGCCGGGACGGAGGCGCTGTACTCGGACCCGGCCCACCCGTACACCCAGGCCCTGCTGTCGGCGGTCCCGGACATCGACGACGGCACGCCCCTCGGGGACGGACCGCGCCGGGAGCGCATCGTTTTGACCGGTGAGGTGCCCAGTCCGGCGGACAAGCCGACGGGGTGTCCGTTCCGCACGCGCTGCCCGTACGCCCGGGAGTTGTGTGCCGTGGAACGTCCGCGGCTCACGGCGACCGCTTCGGGCCGCCAGGTCGCCTGCCACTACCCGCTGGCCGGCTGAGGGGCCCTGGTCGGCCCGGGGTCTGCAGCCCCCGGGCCGACCGGTCGTCGGGCTCAGCCGAACTGGCCGACCACGTAGTCGCCGGCCGGCTGCTGGGTCATGACGTTCAGCCGGTTGAAGGCGTTGATGACGGCGATCAGGGAGACCAGGGCGAGGAGCTGTTCCTCGTCGTAGTGCTTGGCGGCGTTCTCCCAGACATCGTCCGACACGCCCGTCCCGTCGGCGAGACGGGTGCCCTGCTCCGTCAGTTCGAGCGCGGCCCGCTCGGCCTCGGTGAAGACCTTGGCCTCACGCCATGCCGCGACCATGTGGAGTCGCTGCGCGGTCTCGCCCGCGGCGGCGGCCTCCTTGGTGTGCATGTCGAGGCAGAACCCGCAGCCGTTGATCTGGCTCGCGCGGATCTTCACCAGTTCCTGGGTCGTCATCGCCAGTCCCGAGTCCGTGACCACCTTGCCCGCCGCGGCGAAGTGCTTCAGCAGCTTGCCGGAGAGCGGGCCGGCGAGGACGTTCAGTCGGGCTTCCATGGTGTGCTCCTTCTGCCGATGTCGTTGGCTACACACCTATGACTGAACGGCCCGACGGATTGTGACAGGCCTGGATGTGACCTGGGTCTCCTAGCCTCCGTACGCCTGCTTCCAGCGGGCCCGGTGCCGGGCGTCGCCCTGGCCCCGGCCGTTGACCTCGCTCAGTGACATGAGGGAGGCCCCGTTGTTCCACAGGCCGAGATGGTCGCGGTGCACGAGGAGGATGCCGTGGGCGGGCGCGAACTTCTCGGAGGGGCCGGTGAAGCGCGAGGTCGTCACGAACACGGCCAGGTCGGCGCGGAAGTGCACCTGGGAGCCCAGCAGATCGCGGAGCTCGCGGGTCGGGATCGCCCTGCTCGGCGCGTACCGCTTGCACTGGACGACCATCGTGCGGCCGTCCGGGAGCCGCCCGAGGACATCGGCGCCGTTGTCCCCCGCACCGCCGACCCGGCGGACCTCGGTGCAGCCGTCCCGTCGGCACAGCCCCGCGACCAGTTCCTCGAACTCCGTGCCCGTCATGGCGTCCACCTCGGCGAGGGTCCGACGGCCGGCCTTCACCGCCTCTTCCTGACGCCAGTGACGGTCCCGGCCGCGCAGCAGCCGGTCCGTGCGCCACAGCCGCCGGCCCGCCTCCACGGCGACGCCGACCAGCAGGAAACCCAACAGATACGGCCACACGCTCGCCCAGAACATCACCAGGAGCAGCAGCGCCACCGCGCCGGCTCCCGCGCCCCACTTCCACCGCAGCGCACGCCGCCTGCGCACGGCCGTACCCCGTCGACGCCCGGCCACAGCGCCCTCCCCCCTGAGATCTCCCCGTCCTTGTTCCAAGCAGTCTGGGGAGCGGGGCACGGCGCGAGAAGGGCGCGAGTCGGCCATGTCCGGAACGCGGGGTGCGGTGGGGGCGTTCCTGGACGCCGGACGGCCGCGGCGCCGAAAGGCACCGCGGCCGTCGGAGGAACGGGACGGGTCAGCCCTTGACGGGCTTGCCGCGTCCCCAGGCCCAGGCCAGCCGGTCGGCGCCGGACTGGTTGGTGGTCTGCAGCCACGGGTGGTTGGCGGGGCCGACGAGCTTCTGCACCGAGTAGATGTCGTCGGTGCGCAGGCCGGGCCAGTACACCGAGCCCATCTTCAGCTCGCGGAAGGTGTCGGTGACGGCCTGGATGAAGTTGACGAAGTTGTCGTCCGGGGTCTTCACGTTGTAGTTCAGGCCGGTCGTC
Organism: Streptomyces sp. NPDC031225; assembly: GCF_055570355.1. NCBI lineage: Bacteria > Bacillati > Actinomycetota > Actinomycetes > Kitasatosporales > Streptomycetaceae > Streptomyces > Streptomyces sp. NPDC031225. The sequence continues at coordinate 176,696 of NZ_JBVIHJ010000003.1, forward strand.
ATCGGCGCCCCGAACTCGTCCGCCACGGTGCGGCCCGCGCAGTCACCGATGCGCACCTTCAGGTCGGCGACCCACTCGTCGTAGGTGGCGTACGACTTCCAGAAGCCGTAGTGGTGCAGCGACAGGTAGGTGCCCTTCAGACGCGGGTCGGCGCAGACCGTCGTGACGTGGTCGTTGTAGCCGGCGCCGCTGACGAAGACGCGGTTGCGGGGCACCGACCTGTAGGTGTTCAGCCACTTCGCGGCGATGTCGGCCCACTGGGCGTCGGTGTAGCCGTGCGGCTCGTTCATCGGCTCGAAGTAGACCCGCGAGTTGCCCTTGTAGGCCTTGACCACGGTGTTCCACATGGGCCAGTACGTGGCCTCGTCGTCGATGAAGCCGTCCTTGCGGTCACCGGTGCCCTCCCAGTAGGACACGATGACCTTGAAACCCTGCGCCGTCGCCGCGTCGATCACGCCTCGGTACGACTTCCAGTACGAGCCGTTGACCGTGTACGGGTTGATGGGCAGCCGGACGGTGTTGGCGCCGAGGTTCGCGCGGAACGCCGCGATGATGCGGGTCGACTTGGCGTAGGTCTGGGCGTAGGTGTCGGAGGTCGACAGGCCCGACAGCTGGAGCTCGTCGTCGGTGAAGTTGTCGCGCGGGTCCGCCCAGTTCACGCCCTTGAACTGGGTCGTGTCGTGGGCGGGCGCGGCGGCGGAGGCAGGACTGCCGGTGAGGGCGGCGCCGCTGAGCGCGGCGATGGCCACCGCGACGAGCGAGGCACGGAGCCTGGGGGTACGACGGGCACTGGTGGGGGTCTTGCGCATCGACCAATCCCTTTCGGAATGACAGCATGTTTACGTAAACATGACGGCGCCGGAATCGTGGCATCCACCTCGGCGACCGTCAAGGTCTTCGACACGTACCATCCGGTGCGACACGCGACAGGGCGCGTTCGTTCGAAGTTCGGCCCAAATCCGGTACACGTCCGACCGAAGTCCGGTCGACGTTCGGTTGAAGGAGGCAGCAGTGGTGGAGCGGGGAGGTTCCGGTGTCCCCGGCGGGCGGCGCAAGCAGCGTGTGTCCATGGCCGACGTCGCCGAGCTCGCGGGCGTCTCCTCACAGACGGTCTCGCGGGTCTCCAACGGTCACCCCGGGGTGATCAGTTCGACGCGCGAGAAGGTCCTGGTCGCGATGCGGGAGCTGGGCTACCGGCCCAACAGCGCCGCGCGGGCCCTCAGGTACGGGCAGTTCAACACCATCGGGGTGATCCTGTTCAGCCTGTCCTCGACGGGCAACAGCCGCACGGTGGAGGCGATCGCCACGCACGCGGCGGCCGAGGGGTACGCGATCACCCTGATCCCCATCGACGTCCCGACACAGGACAACGTCCTGGGGGCCTTCACGCGGATGGGCGAGCTGGCGGTCGACGCGGTCATCGTCATCATGGAGATCCACCTGCTCGACACCGGCACGGTGCAGCTGCCGCCCGGAGTGCATGTCGTCGTGGTGGACTCCGACGCCGGCGACCGCTACAGCGTGGTCGACACCGACCAGGCGGACGGCGCCCGCAGGGCCGTACAACATCTGCTCGACCTGGGCCACCGGACCGTGTGGCATGTGACGGGCCCGCAGGCGTCCTTCGCCGGGCAGCGGCGGGCGCAGGCCTGGCGGGCGGTGCTGGAGGAGGCGGGGCGCCCGGTTCCGCCCGCGCTGTACGGGGACTGGTCGGCCGAGTCCGGTTACGCGGCCGGGCTCGTGCTCGCCGAACCGCCGGACTGCACGGCCGTGTTCGCCGCGAACGACCAGATGGCGCTCGGGCTGCTGCGCGCGTTCCACGAGCGGGGCCTGTCCGTGCCGCACGACGTCAGTGTGGTCGGTTTCGACGACATTCCCGACGCCGGGTTCTTCGTGCCGCCGCTCACCACCGTCCACCAGGACTTCGCGGAGGTGGGCGACCGCTGTGTCCAGAAGGCCCTCCAGCAGATCCGCGGGCAGGCCGGCACGGAACCCGGCACCGACCTCGTACCGACCCGTCTGGTGGTGAGGGGAAGCACGGCCCCGCCGCCGGGCTGAGGCGGGTTCCGGCATGATCGGAAGGGTCGGAGTGGGGCACGGGGAACTGGAGGCAGGCTGTGATCGTCTGGGTCAACGGCGCGTTCGGCAGTGGGAAGACCACGCTCGTGGAGGAGCTGCGGACGCGGTGGCCCGAGGCCCTGGTCTTCGACCCGGAGATGGTCGGATACGTGCTGCGGGAGATCGTGGACGTGCCGACCGGCGACTTCCAGGACCTTCCGCTGTGGCGGCGGCAGGTCGCGAACCTGGCCGTGGGGCTGGCCGAGGAGTACCGGCGCCCCCTGCTCGTCCCCATGACGCTGGTGAACCCCGGCTATCTGGAGGAGGTCTTCGGCGCTCTGGGGAACGCGGGCATCGTCGTCCACCACTTCTTCCTCAAGGTCCCGCCGGAGGAACTGGTGCGCCGCATCGAGGGACGGGTCTCCTTCCCCGACGACCCGGACAAGGAGGAGCGGGTGCGGGCGTGGTGCACGGCCCGGATCGAGACGTGCACCGACGCGGTCGACACCCTGCCCGGTGACACGGTGTTCCTCGACGGTGGTTCGCCCGTGCGGGAGTTGGCCGACCAGGTGCTCTCCCACATCCGTTGACCTTGCCCCAAGGGGAGCCCGCAGCATCGGTCCATGGTGCGAGGCAGGCGGGTACTGGTCGACGTCCGGCCGCTGCGGGCGGACGCGTTCCGAAGGCTGTGGGCGGCCGGGATCGTGACGGCCCTGGGGGCTCAACTCACGGCGGTCGCCGTGCCGTTGCAGATCTACGACCTCTCCGGATCATCGGCCTACCTGGGGCTGGCCGCACTGGTGGGTTTCGCCCCGATGGCAACGGCGGCGCTCTGGGGAGGGGCGCTCGCCGACGTACGGGACCGGCGGCGGGTGCTGCTGGTGACCACCGTCGGCATCGGAGTGACCTCGCTGCTGCTGTGGGCGCAGGCGTGGGCACACCTGCGGTCGGTCGGTGTGCTGCTCGTGGTGGTGGCTGTCCAGCAGGCCATGTTCGGCGCCAACGCCGCGGTGAGCAGGGCCGTGACACCGCGTCTGGTACGGCCCGAGGTGCTTCCCGCAGCCAACGCGCTCCAGTCGACGGTCGTCCTGTCCGCCGGGATCGCCGGGCCGCTACTGGCCGGCGCCCTGCTGCCGGTCGTGGGGAGCCCGACGCTGTACCTGGCGGATGCCCTCGCCGTCTGCGCGACGGTGTGGGCCGTGTGGCGGCTGCCGCCCCTCCCGCCCGCGAGTGCCCCGTCGGGACAGAGCACATCCCTGCGCCGCATCATCGACGGACTACGACTCGTGCGGCGGCGCCAGGTGTTGTCGGTGGTCTACCTCGCCGACTTCGCCGCACTGTCCCTCGGCCTGCCCACGGCGCTGTTCCCGCAACTGGCGGCGGAGACCTTCCACCCGTCGGACATCGGGGTGCTGTACGCCGCGGTCTCGGCGGGCGGCGTGCTCGCGGGCCTGTTCTCCGGGGCTTTCACCCGCTTCGCCCGTCACGGCGTCGCGGTGGCGGTCTCGGTGGCCGTGTGGGGCCTGGCCGTCGCGGGGTTCGGGCTGGCCCGCTCGCTGGTCGCCGCCGTGGCATGGCTGTCGCTGGCGGGCGCGGCGCTCCTCGCGCTGGGGGTGTTCCGCAAGACCGTTCTGCAGAGCGCCGTCCCGGACGGGATGCGCGGCCGGCTCCAGGGCATCGACACGGTGGTGGCCGTCGGCGGACCGCGGCTGGGCGACCTCCTGCACGGGACCGCGGGCGCCGCCTTCGGTGTCACGTGGACCGTCACCGGCGGCGGCCTCCTGACCGTTGCGGCAGCGCTCACACTGCTCCTGCTCTTCCCGGCGTTCCGACGCCACCGGGCTCCGGCCGCCCCCACCCCGGTGTCAGCGGCAACTCGCGGAGTCCGGTGAGGAAGGCGGTGTGGACGGGCCGGCTCGGTCCGGCCTGTTCTTCCTGCGTCATGTGGCCGACGCGGCGGGGTGCGGGTCGGTGGTGGAGGCCCGCGTCGACCGATGACCGGGGCCGCGCCGATGCGCAGGCGCGTCCCCGGGCGTCTCCTCAGACGTTACGGCGGTACTGGCCGCCGACCTCGAAGAAGGCCTCGGTGATCTGCTGGAGGGAGCAGACCCGGGTGGCGTCCATGAGGACCGCGAAGACGTTGTCGCCCCGTACGGCCGCGTCCTTGAGGGCGTCCAGGGCGATCCGCGCCTCGTCGTGATGGCGGTCGTGGAAGTCCTGTACGCGCTCCAGCTGGGACTGCTTCTCCTCCTCGGTGGCGCGGGCGAGTTCGACGACGCCGGGCTCGGCGGTGTCGGCGTGCGGGTTGCGGAAGGTGTTGACGCCGATCAGGGGCAGCGAACCGTCGTGCTTGCGCTGCTCGTACAGCATCGACTCGTCCTGGATGCGGCCGCGCTGGTAGCCGGTCTCCATCGCGCCGAGGACACCGCCGCGTTCGCTGATCCGCTCGAACTCCTGAAGCACCGCTTCCTCGACCAGGTCGGTGAGCTCGTCGATGATGAACGACCCCTGGAGCGGGTTCTCGTTCATCGCAAGTCCCCACTCCCGGTTGATGATCAGCTGGATGGCCAGGGCCCGGCGTACGGACTCCTCGGTGGGGGTGGTCACGGCCTCGTCGTAGGCGTTGGTGTGCAGGCTGTTGCAGTTGTCGTAGATGGCGATGAGTGCCTGCAGGGTGGTGCGGATGTCGTTGAAGTCCATCTCCTGGGCGTGCAGGGAGCGTCCCGAGGTCTGGACGTGGTACTTCAGCTTCTGGCTGCGCTCGCCCGCCCCGTACTTCTCCTTCATCGCCACCGCCCAGATGCGGCGGGCGACCCGGCCGAGGACCGAGTACTCGGGGTCCATGCCGTTGGAGAAGAAGAACGACAGGTTGGGCGCGAAGTCGTCGATGCGCATGCCGCGAGCCAGGTAGGCCTCGACGTACGTGAAGCCGTTGGCCAGGGTGAAGGCGAGCTGGCTGATGGGGTTCGCGCCGGCTTCGGCGATGTGGTAGCCGGAGATCGACACCGAGTAGAAGTTGCGGACCTTCTGCTCGATGAACCACTCCTGGATGTCGGCCATCATCCGCAGGCTGAACTCGGTGGAGAACAGGCAGGTGTTCTGGCCCTGGTCCTCCTTGAGGATGTCGGCCTGCACGGTGCCGCGCACGTTGGCCAGCGCCTGCGCGCGCAGTTCGGCCGCCTCCTCGGGCAGCGGGTCGCGGCCCTCCTCGCCGCGGAACCGCTCGATCTGCTGGTCGATCGCGGTGTTGAGGAAGAACGCCAGGACGGCCGGTGCCGGTCCGTTGATCGTCATGGAGACGGAGGTCGTGGGCGCCACGAGGTCGAAGCCGTCGTAGAGCGCCTTCATGTCCTCCAGGGTGGCCACCGAGACGCCCGAGGTGCCGACCTTGCCGTAGATGTCGGGGCGTTCGTCGGGGTCGCGGCCGTAGAGGGTGACGGAGTCGAACGCGGTGGACAGGCGGGTCGCCGGCTGACCCTCGGAGAGCAGCTTGAAGCGCCGGTTGGTGCGGAACGGGTCGCCCTCTCCGGCGAACATGCGCGCCGGGTCCTCGCCGTCGCGCTTGAACGGGAACACCCCCGCGGTGAAGGGGAAGTGGCCGGGCAGGTTCTCCCCGCGCCAGAACCGGACCAGTTCGCCGTGGTCGGTGAAGCGGGGCAGGGCGACGCGGGGGATCTTGTTGCCCGACAGGGACTCGCGGGTCAGCTTGGTGCGGATCTCCCGGTCCCGGACCTTCACGACCTGCTCCTCACCGGAGTAGGAGGCGATCACGGCGGGCCAGTTCTCGATCTGCCGCGTGATGTCGTGGGGCAGCTTGTCGTGTGCGTCCGCCAGCAGGGACCGCACGTTGTCCGCGTCGGAGCCGGCGTCGACGAGTTCGGCCGTGACCGCCTCCAGCCGCTGGACCCGGCGTGCCGCTTCGGCCAGTAGCAGGGTCTCTGCGTGGTAGCCGCGCACGGTGTCGGTGATCTCGGCGAGGTAGCGGACCCGCTCGGGCGGAACCACCTGGCGAATACCGGAGGAGTGACGTACGTCGACCCGCGCCAGGGTGCCCTCGGGCAGCGGCAGCCCCTTGTCGGCGAGCACGGCCGTGAGGTGCTGCTGGAGTGCGGTGACGCCGTCGTCGTTGAAGGTGGCCGCGGAGGTGCCGTACACCGGCATGTCCTCGGGCCGCTTGCCGAACGCCTCGCGGTTGCGCACCAGTTGGCGGCCCACGTCCCGAAGGGCGTCCTTGGCGCCGCGCCGCTCGAACTTGTTGATGGCCACGACGTCGGCGAAGTCGAGCATGTCGATCTTCTCCAGCTGCGAGGCGGCGCCGAACTCCGGCGTCATCACATACAGGGAGGCGTCGACGAACGGCACGATCGCCGCGTCGCCCTGGCCGATGCCCGGCGTCTCCACGATCACCAGATCGAATCCGGCGGCCTTCACGACGTCGATGACGTCGGAGAGGTGCTCGGGCAGCTCACGGCTGCCGCGGGTGGCCAGACTGCGGAAGAACACCCGGTCGCCGTCCAGGGAGTTCATCCGGATCCGGTCGCCGAGCAGCGCTCCGCCACCGCGGCGACGGGTGGGGTCGACCGCGATCACCGCGATGCGCAGGGCGTCCCGCTGGTCGACGCGGAACCTGCGCACCAGCTCGTCGGTCAGGGACGACTTGCCCGAGCCGCCGGTGCCGGTGATGCCGAGCACCGGCACCTGCCGTGCCGCCGCCGCGGCTCGCAGCTCCGCCAGGAACTCCGGGGGCAGCTTGCCGAGTTCGGCCCCGGTGATGGCACGTGCGATCGCGAACCGGTCGCCGGTCAGGACAGCGGAGACGTCGGCCGGTTTGCCGTCCCAGAGGTCGAAGTCGCAGTCCCGTACGACCGTGTTGACCATTCCCGCGAGGCCCAGCCGCTGGCCGTCCTCGGGCGAGAAGATCGTCACCCCGCTCTCCCGGAGCCGGGAGATCTCCTCGGGCACGATGACACCGCCGCCACCGCCCACCACCCGGATGTGCTCCGCGCCCTGCTTGCGCAGCGAGGCGACCAGGTACTCGAAGTACTCGACATGTCCGCCCTGGTACGAGGAGACCGCCACACCGTGCGCGTCCTCTTCGAGAGCAGCGTCCACGACCTCCCGCACGGACCGGTTGTGGCCGAGGTGGATGACCTCGGCGCCCTGCGACTGGAAGATCCGCCGCATGATGTTGATCGACGCGTCGTGCCCGTCGAACAGCGCCGAGGCGGTGACCAGGCGGACAGGGTGCACGGGGCGATGCAGATCGCTCATGGCGGGGCCTTCCCAAGACACGTCGAAAAGCGTGGGCTGATAAAATAGTAGGACGTCCTAGTAACTTCTGGGAGGGCGACCCCCCGCTCTGCCCTTCTCGATCATGCTCAGTCGCCCGTCCGGCGGACCTCCGAGCGGACGAACCGGGGCCGCAGAGCCGTCGTGGAGCGGCCTCGCAGCACCGAGAGCCGGACGCCGGAACCGTGGGAGAGGTCGCCGAGGCGGCCGGCGATGCAGCAGCGGACCGGGTCCGGCCCGGCACGGTCGCGACGGTATGCGACGGCGATGTCGGTGAGGGCGGCGACGGCCGCCGCTCTACGGGCGTGGCGCGAGCGTCGCTCTACGGAGGCGGGACGAGGCGGCGCGAGGCGGGACGAGGCGGCCGGCGGCCGTGAGGGGACCCAGTGCCGGGCCGGCGGGCGGAGGCCTGGGCGAGGGCCGCGACGGTGCCGTGGGGCGTGATCCGCAGCGCCGCAGCGCCGGCCGGTGCGGCTCCTGGGTGCCGGAGAGCTCGCGCGATCTTGACGGAGGTGGACGCTCAGACCGCTCCGGCGGCGGCCAGCGGGCAGCGCCACTGGGCGGGCACGGCGACGGCCGGGACGGCGTTCCAGGGGGCGAGTACCGCCGGGCGTGCAGGATCGGGCCGGAGGGCTCCGCCCGTCGACGGGCACGCCCGGTGTACGGCACACCGGTCGCGGTTTCGGTGCGCTTCGTACGACTGCTCTTCGGCCGCGGCGACCGGTGATCGCGACCACCCCCACTGAAGCGATCTTCACCAGTGATCTCTACCATGTGAGCCCAAGACAACCATTCCGGCCGCCCGACGGGGGGATTGCCCTGAGGGGCGGCCTGGATCGCCGGTGCCAGGGACCGCTCCCCGGGCTGCGGTGATCTTCCTTCCCAGGAGGACGCCCCGCATGTTCCGACGTATTGGCAACACAGTCGTCCGACATCCCGTCTGGACGATCGTGGCCTGGCTGATCGCCGCCGTGGCGATCCTCGCCACCGCCCCGAGTCTGCCCTCGAACAGCGACGAGAGCAGTTTTCTGCCCAAGAGCTACGAATCGATCAAAGCGGCGGATCTCCAGGAGAGGGCGTTCCCCAGCGCCTTCACCCCCTCCGCGATCGCGCTGTACCAGCGCACCGACGGCGGCAAGCTGACCGCCGAGGACAAGAAGGACGTCGCCCGGATCAGCAGGGAACTGGGCGAGAAGAAGATCGACCAGGTGCAGAAGGTGATCCCCGGCCAGCCGTCCGAAGACGGCAGGTACACCCTGACCCTGGTCCAGATGGACAGCAAGAAGGCCGGCCAGCCCGAACAGGCCGACGCGGCCAAGGTGTTGCGCGACGACGTCAAGCAACTCACCAAGGGCACCGACCTCGACGTCAAGCTCGGCGGCTCCGCCGCGCAGGCCCTCGACCAGCAGGACTCGTCCAAACGCGGCGAGGCGCTGATCGGCATCGGCACCTTCGTCATCATCCTGGTGACCCTGCTGATCATCTTCCGCGCGCCGATCCTGGCCTTCCTGCCCCTGATCACGATCGGGTTGGTGTCCGCGATCGCCAACGGGCTGATCGCGTACGCCACCAAGCTCTTCGATCTCCAGGCCAACAGTTCGATCTCGTCGATCCTGATCGTCGTGCTGTTCGGCGTGGGCACCGACTACTTCCTGTTCCTGATGTTCCGCTACCGAGAACGTCTGCGTCTCGGTGACGAACCGAAGCAGGCCATGGTCAACGCGGTCGACCGGGTCGGCGAGGCCATCGCCTCCGCCGCGGGGGCGGTCATCATCGCCTTCCTCGCGCTGGTGCTGTCGACGCTGGGCTTCCTCAAGCAGATGGGCCCGGCCCTGGCCATCGCGGTCACCGTCACCCTGATCGCGGGCCTGACGCTGATCCCGGCCGTCGTCTCCCTCATCGGCCCGAAGGTCTTCTGGCCGTCCAAGTCCTGGCAGCGGGAGCCGGAGAACGCCCGGTTCGCCGCTCTCGGCCGGAGCGTGCGGAACCGTCCGGCGCTCACCGCCGCGCTCTCCGGCCTCGTCCTGGTCGCGCTGTCCCTCGGGACGCTCGGCTACAAGGCCACGTTCGACCTCGCCTCGGGCTCCATGCCCGACACGAAGGAGTCGATGGTCGTCCAGGACGAGATGCAGAAGGCCTACTCCGCCGGCGCCGCCGCACCCACCGACGTCTACCTCTCCAGCACCGACGGCAGCCCGCTCGACAAGAGCGCCTTCGCGTCGTACGCGTCAAAGCTCGGGGCTGTGGACGGAGTCGCGAGCGCCCGTATGACCCAGGTCAACAAGGCGGGAACGACCGCGGACTTCACCGTCACGCTCAAGTACGAGGCCTCGACCGACAAGGCCATCGACACCGTGGGACGGGTCCGCGACGTCGCTCACGCCGGCGCCCCGGACGGCACCGAAGCCCTCGTCGGCGGCATGTCCTCGATCTTCAAGGACATCAACACCGCGGTCAACCACGACTACAAGACGGTCTTCCCCGTCGCCGCCGTACTGATCATGCTCATCCTGGGGCTGCTGCTGCGCAGCGTGGTCGCCCCCTGGTACCTGATCGGATCGGTGGGCCTGGGCTTCGGTGCCACGCTCGGCGCCACGGTCTGGATCTTCCAGGACGGGCAGGGCCATTCGGGCCTGATGTTCATGCTCCCGGTGATCATGTATCTCTTCGTGGTCGCCATCGGCACCGACTACAACATCCTCATGATCGCCCGGCTGAGGGAGGAGGCCCGCGAGGGACGCGAACCACGGGAGGCGGCCGGCATGGCCGTGCGGCACGCCGGTCCCACCGTGGCCGCGGCCGGGTTCATCCTGGCGGCGACCTTCGCCACCATGATGCTGGCCGGCAACGCCCTCCTCACCGAGATGGGTTTCGCGGTCTCCTTCGGCATCGCCGTAGCCGCGTTCGTCATGGCGATGTTCTTCACCCCCAGCCTCACGGCCCTGATCGGCCACGCGGCATGGTGGCCGGGCCACGCCGACCGGGCGAAGGAACCCAAGACCGCCCCGGCCCCGGTCTCCGACGGTGACCTGGACAGTGACAGCGCTGTGCACGATCCGGCCGGGCGCAGCACCTGACGGACGGCATGACGAGGTGACGGCTGCCGACCCGCACGACCCGGCAGCCGTCACCGCATCCCGGCGGCATCCCGGCCCACCACGGGGCGGGGTACCGCCCGCCACCGCCGTCCCGGTCCGCGTACCGAGCCCGACCCGCCACCTCGGACCACCGAACCGGCGGTCCTGGCGGGTTCGTTGCCGCGCTGCACGGGTCCGACACACATGACGGGCGGACGGCAGCTACGGCGGGCCGGTCGCCATTCGCGCACCGGGTCGGCAGGTTACGGCTACCGGGAGCGCCGCAGCCCAGGGCCTTGTCGGGACCCTGAATCCGACAAAGCCCTGGGCTGCGGCTTCCCGCAGAGCGGCGAGGTCGGCGACCCGGCTTCCGCTACGCCGACCGGGCGATGGTCCGGGAGGCTCACGCCCGGGGCCTGAAGGTCGTCCCGTGGACCTGCGACGACCCGGTCACTGTGGAGGCGCTCATGGACATGGGCGTAGACGGCATCATCACCGACCACCCCGACCGCGTACGGCAGATCATGGCCGAGCGCTGCATGCGGCCGCCCAGGCCGTATCAGCCCCGCTGACGGAACCACGCACACGCACGTCACAGACGCCTAGGTCCAGTCACGCCCGTCCGATCACGTGCGCTCATCGTTATGCCGCCTTGACGTTCCATCAGGGACGGGTCACAATCCAGGCATGAATGTGACCGGTCACAACCGCAGTCCGGCGAGCATCAGGGACGTCGCCGCGGCCGCCGGGGTCTCCTACCAGACCGTCTCCCGGGTGATCAACGGTCACCCCAGCGTCAAGCAGTCGACGCGGGAGCGGGTCCTCGCCGCCATCGACGAGCTCGGCTTCCGGCGCAACGCCACCGCACTCGCCCTGGCAAGGGGTCGCAGCAGGGCCGTGACCGTGCTCACCGCCAACACCACACACTATGGCTACGCCTCGATCCTGCAGGGTGTCGAAGAAGCAGCCCGTGCGGCAGCCTACTCGGTGGGGGTCGGCGTCCTCGAATCGGCCGACGAGGCCGCCGTCACCGCCGAGGTGCAGCGCGCCGCCGACGCGGGCGGCGGGCTGATCGTGATCGCCTACGACCCGCCCGGTGTCCGGGCCCTGGAGTCGGTCCCGGCCGGGATGCCGGTCGTCGGCGTGGTCGAGACCCCGGCGAGCCCGCCCACCGACAACCGGCCCTGGGTGTGGACCGACGACCGCGAGGCCGCCTACGAGGCGACCCGCCATCTGCTGTCCCTGGGCCACGAGACCGTGCACTACGTCGCCATTCCGTCCAGCACCCGCCGCACCAGCGCCCGTACCAGCGGCTGGCGCCGGGCACTGCAGGAGGCCGGTGCTCAGGAACCCCTTCCCGTGCAGGGCAGTTGGGGCCCCGCCGGTGGCCACGCGGCAGGTCTGACACTTGCCGCGGACCCGTCCGTCACCGCGATCCTGTGCGGCAACGACGACCTCGCACTCGGTGTACTGCGCGCCCTGCACGAGGCCGGCCGCTCGGTGCCCGGCGAGGTCAGTGTGGCCGGGTTCGACGACGCACCGCACTCCGCCTATCTGACGCCGTCCCTCACGACCGTACGCATGGACTTCACGGGCCTCGGCCGCGCGGCGTTCGCCCTGCTGCACGCGGAGTTGGAGGAGTCCGCGCAGATCGCCGCGCACGGCGTCTTTGCACCGGAGCTGGTGGTCCGCGAGAGTTCGGGCCGGGCACCCGCCTGAACACCGGTCACGCAAGTACCGGCACGGCGAGCCTCACGATGGGATCGCGTGACCGGCGGTAGATCGACTCCGGGATCCCGGGAGCACGCACGGCTCCCGGGCGATCGGCATCATGGCAGAGCCATCGCACATCGGCTGGAATGGACCGGGCCGAGGTGAACCCGTCCGCGCTGAACTAGGCCGCATCGTAAGGCAGTTCGCCCGCTGATCAGTGCCCGTCGTTCCACGCCGGGAGGGCCCGCCTCGGCGTGGGGCGCCTGCGAACCCACCCGTACAGGACCACCGAGCAGACCGCAGCCAGCGCGCACCAGGTCGACACGAACTCCAGCCGCCACAGCAGCCAGCACACCACCGCGCCCACCCCGCAGAGGACTCCGAGTCCGGCCAGCCGGTGGTCGCCGGAGAGCAGCAGGGCTCCGACCGTGGCGATCAGGTAGCCCGCGACGAGCAGTTCGGCCTGGGGCAGGCCGATGACGTAGGCCATGGTGTGACCGCGGATCTCGGCCCGGACGGGGCGGGTGGCGAGACCGTACGCAAGGCCGGCGGCGGTCGCCGCGCCCACCGCCACGACCACGGTCACCCGGCGTCGGGCCCGGCGTGGGGCCACGCACCACACGCCCACCGGCACCCACACCGCGAGCACGAGAAGCGCGATGACGGCCCAGGCGACGGTGGCCGCGCCGGTGCCGCCACCGGTGTGCCAGACGTGGGCCTCCACGAGTTGGTGGGCGCCCAGCAGCAGGGGCAGCGCGGCGAGGGGCAGGTCCCTTGCGCGGCGGGTCCGGGCCACACAAGCCGCTCCTACGGACGTGACGGCCGCGCCCGCCACGAGATCCGCTGTCGCACTCCAGCACATGACGTCACCATGTCAGCCCGTCCCCCCGGACGAGGGTTCCGCCACGTCAAGGCCGGGATCGACGCGGAGGGTCGGCCGCCGGGCTGGTACGGACACCGTCCGCCGGTCGCTCCGTCAAGGGCCGTCCACCGCGGCTCACGCCGAGGCCCACCCACCCGGTCCCCACTCGGCGATCACCCGCCCGGCCTCGCGCAGATGTGCTCCGGCGGGCGGAACGTGCGGTCGGTGCCGGAATCCGTGTTGACCTGGGTACGTACGGTCTCCAACTGCTGTAGCAGTGAGTCGAGTTGCCGGTCGGTCGGGTCGCGGAAGAACTCCAGGACCGCCCGGTGGAAGGCGTCGCGGAGTTCGGGGGGCATCACGTCGGAGGCGTCGAAGCAGAGGTTGCGGGCGCGGGAGGTGAGCAGGTGGTCGATGTCCCGCTCCACGGGGGAGCTCGGTGGCGACAGCCCGGCCGTCTCCGGGAACAGCGGTCGTACCGCGGGGTCCGCCTCCGTCTGCCAGCGTCGGCGTCCGGCGGGGCTCGACAGCCGCTCCACGAGTTTCTGGGCGTCCGGATCGTCACTGAAGACGGCGGCCATGTCACCCGCGACCTCGAAGGTGTCCCGGTACTCGGGCCGCCCGTCCAGATAGCGGGCCGACGGCTCCACCTTCACGTCTTCGCCGGCGTAGAGGTACCGGATGAAGGCGCTCTGGTGCTCGTGCGTGCAGTCGAAGTCGGGTGAGTCGAGCAGGCCGCGCGGTTGCCCTTCCCGGTCGGCCGAGCCCTCGAACGACGTGGTCAGGGACCCCTCAACCGAGGCCGAGGAACGGGTGCCGAGCAGGTGCGCCCAGGTTTTCCAGGCACGCTCGACGGCCGGGGTGCGCCAGTCGAGGCGGCCCATGGCCCATTCCGTGTAGAGCGTGGGGCCCGCCTGGTGGAGGACGAGATCCTCGATCCAGTCGGTGCCCGGCCAGCCCGAGGTGGCCTGCGAGGCGAGTCCCACGCACCAGGTGGGTGTGCCGCTCGGCGCGCCCCGCTTGCTCCACACGAGGCTCTTCAGGTCGATCTTCAACGGCACCCAGTACGTGCGCCATTTGCTGTCCACGTACAGCGTCGGCGCCCATGGCGGGGAGGCGCGCTCGGTGCTCTCGCGGGCGAGGGGCTTCAGCTTGTCGCGGCGGGCGTACTCGATGAGTTCGCCGATGCTGTTGAGGACGGCCACGTCCGGCGGGTCGTCGGCCTCCAGTTGTGAGACGAGCGTCTCGCGCAGTGAGCGGGTGCCCTCGTAGGTGTACGTCCGTCCGGTCCCGTCGTCCAGGCTGTCGAGGGCGGCTTCGAAGGCCTTGCCCTCCTCGCCGGTCCACGGGCCGAGGACGACGAGCGGTTCCCGGGTGGGGGAACCGCAGCCGGGGACGAGGGCGAGCAGGCATGCCGTGAGGAGGACGCGCAGAAGGCGGCTCATGACAGGGCTCCCGGGCGGGTGACGACGAGGTACTCGCGGCGGTACGCGTGCAGGGTGGCGGCGATCAGGGCCGCGGTGGCGAGGCCCACGGGGAGGACGAACGGGGCGACTCCGTCCAGGAACGTGAGCCGGCCGTCCGCCAGGCCGTCGTCGATCCGCACCTGGAGCGTTTCGATGGCCAGCGGGTCCGGTCCCGAGAAGGGGCGTTCCTCGGCGGCGGTCTCCGTGTTCGGCGAGGTCCGCGCGGCCAGGGCGTCCGCGACAGGGACCGTCCCGCGCTGGGCGTGCAGGGCGAGCAGCGCGTCGGCGGTCAGGAAGGGGACGGCGAGCAGGGGCAGGGCGGCGGCCGCGAGGGGGACGCTCAGCCGGATGCGGAAACGGCACCGCAGGAAGGACACCGTCCGCCACAGTCCGGCGGCGAGGAGGGCGAAGGCGAGCGTGGCGACGACGGCCGCGGTGATGGTGCCCGCCCCCCAGGCTGCCCGGTCGTCGAGCCGTTCCCGCAGTCGTGTCTCCAGGCCGCTCACCCGGTCGACGATCGCGGTCGCGCCCCATCCTGTCGCGGCCGGGCACGCGGGGTAGGGGTTCGCGCTGCTCGCGGCGCCGGGCCGGGAGCAGAGCATGCTGCGCGCGTAGCTCAGTTCGGCTTCCCGCAGGACCGAGTCCGTGGCGTCGCCCTGGGCCCGGCCGATCCAGCCGGTGTAGTCGACGACCAGCGCGGACACGACCCGCAGTTCCTGTTCCTCGGCGACGGTGAGGGCTCCGCTGCGGGTGACCTGGTTCAGGCTCTGCGTCGCGCGTGCGATGCGGGTGCGGTACCGCTCGCTGAGCCCGCTGAGTTCGGCGGCCCGTCCCTCGGCGAGGCTCCGTTCGGCCTCGCCCTGCGCGATCAGCAGCGAGGCCCGGGCGTCCGCGAGGTCGACGAGCGCGGGCGCCGCGTGGTCCCGGAGGTACGCGGAGTCGCCGCGCACGTCCGCGTAGACCCAGCCGAGCGCCCCGAAGGCCACCAGGGCGAGCAGCGGCAGGGCGACGAGCCGGTCCCGCAGATAGCCGCGGTTGCGGCGGCCGGTGGTGGACGGCCAGGCGTAGCGGCGGATGCGGCGCGTGAGTTCGGCGGTTACGGCGGCACCCGCCCGCGCGAGGCGGAGGGTGTCCTGTGCGAGGGCGCGTGAGCGACCGTCCGGAGCCAGTCGGCGACTCTCTTGCCGAGCCATGGGCTGTCCCTGTGATGTCGGAAGGCGAGCGGGCGGATCTCGTAGGCACGGTCCAGAAGGATCTCGGCCACTGCCGCGTCCTCGGGGGCTTTGGAGCGGGCGGCCTGGCGGGCGAGAGTGAGACAGCGGCGGGAGAGGTCCTCGCGCAGGCCGTGTTCGTCGGGCGGGAGCCCGAGCCGGCGGTCCGCGCCGGCCGACAGGGCCGCGAGTCCGGCCGCGTCGAGGGCGCCGCGCGCGAGAGCGCCCAGTACGGCCTCCCAGACCTCGACCGTCATCCGGACCCTGGCCTCCTCGTCGGTGAGCCCGTGCGCGTGGAAGAGCAGGGCGAGACGCTCCAGCACCTCCTCCAACCGCCGCGGCACCTCGTCGTCGCGCTCAGCCGTGCGCACGTACTCGATGCCGATCCGGACGGCCGCCGTACGGGCCGCGGTCCGGTGCCTGGAGTGCTGCGGTACGGCGTCGAGTTCGCGTACGGCCTCCCCGCGCGCCCTTTCGCCGTCCCGGGCGAGCCGGGCGCGCGCGGCACCGAAGGCAGCGCTGCCCAGGGAGGGGTTGCGCAGCCGGACCGCCTCGTAGAAGGTCAGGGCCTCGTGCCGGCGCCCGAGGCGTTCGGCGCAGTGGCCCAGGGCCAGTTTGGGGGCGTACTCGCCGGGGATGGCCGCATACACCCGGTCGAAGTGCCGCCAGGCCGCGCCCGCTTGGTCCCGGGCGAGCCCCAGCAGCCCGCGGTGCCAGTCGAGCCGCCAGTCGTACGGGGCGCGGGCGGGCCCGATCCGCGTCTCGGCGGCCCGCAGTTCCGCCTCGGCGGCCTCGGGTCCGTCCGCCGGGTTCCTCAACCGCAGCCTGCAGCGCAGCAGATGGACCTCCGTGGAGTCCCGCCAGTCGCCGATGTGCTGGAGCAGGGCCTCCGGGGCGGCGTCGGCCAGCCGGCTCAGCTCGGCGTGGTGCTCGTCGCGGGGGTCGGGGCGCGGGACGGGTAACCGCTGGGCGACCTCGGCGGGCGAGGGCGGGGCGAACGGTGACGGGGCGTCGGGTGCCGCCCAGTGGGCGAGGGGTGGTGCCGAGCCGAGGGCGCCGTCGAGGGCGTAGGCCGACGGGAGGAAGAGCGGGGAGGGCTCGAAGGTCTCGGTGCCGGTGCGCAGGGACCTCAACTCGCGGAACACACCCCGGAGTTGCTGGTCCATCTCGCGGGCGTCGGCGAACCGTCCGGCGGGCTCGGCCAGGGTCGCGCGGTGCAGGACACGGGCGAGGGAGAGCAGGCCCAGGCCGCGGGGGACGGGGGCGGTGGCGTCCCCGGCGGTCCACGGTTCCTTGCCCTGCTCCCCCTCGGCGGCCGGTGCCGTACCCGTGTCCGCCCCGTGGTCCGCCTCCAGCGTCCCGAGGTCCCCGAGGCGCGCCAGATCCTGCGCCGACGTACCCAGTCCGCTCAGCCGTCTCAGCGTCTCGCCCAGGCTGAACAGGTCGTCCTGTGCTCCGGACTCGCCGTTCGGTCCCACGGTGGGCGCGCTGAAGCCGTCCGTGGTCATCCCCGGCGCCCCGGCCGGGCGTACGCTCCCCACGTCGATGATCTTCGTGGTGGTCCCGTCGTGCATGACGTTGTCCGGCTTCAGATCGCCGTAGACCTTGCCGGGCCGGTCGGCGTGCAGATACGCGAGGGCTGACAGGACGCGCACGCCGTAGGCGAGGACGAACTCGTGGAAGCGGCGGTCGCCGAACTCCCCCGGGTTCAGTTCGGCCCGCGCCCGCACCTCCTGCAGCGTGAGCCCGTCCACGTACTGCAGGACGAGGAAGTCGCCGACCCCGGGGTGATGGCCGTAGTTGAAGACGCGGATGATGTCGTCGTGGCCGAGGTCGACCAGGGCCCGCCGCTCCCGGGCCAGCGCGCCCGCCGCGGCCGCCGCCTGCTCGGGGTGCAGGATCTTGATGGCGACCTCGCGGTTGTCGACCTTGGTGTCCAGCGCCAGGTAGACCTCGCCCATGCCGCCGTAGCCGAGCGGCCGGATCATCCGGTACTGGCCGGCGAGCAACTGCCCGGGCGGCAGGGGCAGTTCTCCGGGGGCGCCGCCGGTTTCCCAGCCGCGTCCCAGCAGCGTGATCGAGGGCAGCACGGTCGGGTCGGGGTTCTCCGCGGGCAGCTCGACGTGCGCGGCCCTCAGGAACATGGGCTGCCCGGTGACGACGAGCGGGCCGAACGACCCCTCCGACTCCGGTACTTCACCGCACGCACTCCCGCCCCGAACCCCCTTCATGCCTCCTCAGGATAGGGCCGGGCGCCGGGATTGACCCCGTGCGTTCCTCATGCGAACGGTGACGCCTCCGGGCCGGGCCCGCCAGGAAGGCCGGGATCGGCGTCCCGTTCGGCCCGGCGCCCCTCTAGAGTGAGGGGTCCCTGACAGAAGGGTCCGGACCGCAGCCGTCCAGGCCGGAGCGGTGGAGGAGAGACGCGGTGACCCTGCGCGAGAACGATCCGGAGTCCGTCGGCGGCTACCGGATCGAATCTCGGATCGGGACCGGCGGCATGGGCGTCGTCTATCTCGGCAGATCGGCCTCGGGGCGGGCCGTCGCGGTCAAGGTCGTCCACACGCGGTACGCCGACAACCCCGAGTTCCGGGCCAGGTTCCGGCAGGAGATCGCCGCCGCCCGCCGGGTCAGCGGCGCGTTCACGGCGCCGGTCGTGGACGCCGACCCGGAGGCGCAACGGCCGTGGATGGCCACCGCGTTCGTCCCGGGCCGTACGCTCGCCCAACGGGTCGAGGAGTCGGGGCCGCTGGACTGGCCGGCGCTGCGCCGTCTGGGCACCGAACTCGCGGAGGCGCTGCGGGAGATCCACCGTGCGGAGGTCGTGCACCGGGATCTCAAGCCGAGCAACGTGCTGCTGCTGGAGAGCGAGGGCGACGACGGGGCGGTCAGGGTCATCGACTTCGGTATCTCCCGCGCGGCCGACAGCGACGTCCGCACCCAGACCGGCATGGTGATGGGCTCACCGCCGTTCATGGCGCCGGAGCAGTTCAGCCGTCCGCACGAGGTCGGCTCCGCGGTGGACGTCTTCTCGCTGGGCGCGGTGCTCGTGTACGCGGCCACCGGACACAGCCCCTTCGAGGCCGAGAACGCCTACCTCGCCGCGTACAACACCGTGCACGGCGAGCCCCGGCTCGGTGAACTGCACGAGGATTTGCGCCGGTTGGTCTCCCGGTGTCTGGCGAAGGAGCCTGCGGACCGTCCGTCGTCGGGCGAGGTGCTGGAGGGACTGGCGGGGCTGCCCGAGGACCTGTCCGAGGGGAAACCGGCCGAAGGGGCGTCCCCGGCGCCGGAGATCCCGCCCACGGCGACGGTGGCCTCTCCGCTCGAGGACGCCGGACCGCCCAGGCGCCGCAGTCGCGGGAGACGGCTGTGGGCGGCCGTCGCCGTGGCGGGCCTCCTCGGCGGGGCCGGGGCTGCCACCGCCGCTCTGGTGGCCGGTGCCCCGGCGAGCACGTCCGACGAGGTCGTCCGGACCGCCCCGCGGACGACGCCCGCCCTGACGACACCGGCGGGCTGGCGGCCCTGGCACAACGCGCTGACGTCGGACAAGAAGGACCCGATGGCCGTGGGCCCGTCGTGCACCCTGGACGCGCTCGGCGTCTTCTGCGCCTCCGAACAGGTCGCGCTGACGCGCCTGGACCCGGCGACGGGAAACACGGACTGGATCAAGCCCATGCGCCGTAAGCAGGTCAGCGGCTTCTCGGTGCGCCGGCCCGTCGTCCATGACGGCGTGGTGTTCGTCTACGGCACGGACCGCGCGCAGGGAGTCGACGCCTTCGACGGGAAGTCCGGCAAGCTGCTGTGGCGACTGCCGGGCCCACTGGGCGATTTCGACTTCCTCAACGGTGTGCTCCTCGTTCGCCTGGACGGCCTCGGTACCTCCGGCTCGGCGCGCTTCGCGGCGTACGAGCCGCGCACGGGCAAGGAGTTGTGGCGGCGCGAGCTGGCCTCCACCTCGACGAGCCCGTTCTACGAGGGCCCCGGGAGAACGCTGTACGCCGATCTGCGCGGCGGCTCCGGCGAGATCGCCCGGATCGACGCGAGGACCGGCAGGACGCTGGGCGCCGTCGACGCACCGAAGGGTGACCTGTGGCTGGCCACGGTCCACGACGGCACGGCGTACTACGCGCGCTGGGAGAACGACTCGGGCGTATCCGCCGACTTCTTCGTGCAGGATCTCAGCACTGGGAAGTCCCGGCGGATCGACTTCCCGTGGAGTGTCGAACCGGAGGCGCCGCCGTTGGTGCAGGGCGACACCATGTATGTCTTCGACTACGGCAACGAGACCCTGCTCGCCCTGGACGTGAAGCGGGGCAAGCCGCTCTGGTCCAGCTCCCGCGACCTGCGTGTCTTCAGCCAACCGGCGTACCACGCGGGCCGGTTGTACGTCACGATGCCGGACACCAGCATCCTGGCCCTGGACCCGGAGACCGGCAAGGAGATCGGCCGGACCGCCCCGTCCTTCGACACGGCGGGCCGCTCCTTCGAGGAGCTGTCACCGAGCGCGGTGCCGCCGCTGCTGGTGGACGACGTGCTGTACGGGGTCAGCGGCCCGGGGATCTTCTCGGTGGCCGACGTCACCTGAGCCGGGCGGCGGACACCGCGTGGGCCGCCGGTCCCGCCGGTCCGCCGAAGCGAACCGGAGGTGGGCCCGGTTCCGGGGCCGGACCCACCCGGATGTTCAGGCGGTGTGCAGAGTCAGGCCGTACCGGTTGAGGATCTCGTTGACGGGCTGGAACCAGGTCTCGCCGCCGCCGGCGCAGTTGCCCCAGCCGCCGGAGGTGACGCCCTGGGCCTGGTCACCGCTGATGAAGGAGCCGCCGGAGTCCCCGGGTTCGGCGCAGACGCTGGTCTTGGTCATCTGGTGGACCGCGCCCTGGCTGTAGTTGACGGTCTCGTTCATGGCGAGGACGGTGCCGCAGTGCCAGTGCGTGGTCGAGCCCGAGCGGCAGATCGAGGAGCCGACGGGCACCACGTTCGAGCCGCGCACCAGCTGGTCGGAGACGGTTCCCCAGCCGAGCACGACCGGTACGGTCCACCAGCCGCTGCCCACGTTGACCCAGGCGTAGTCGTTGTCGGGGAAGGACGAGCCCTGGAAGGCGCCGACGTAGCTGCGGTCCCAGCCGTAGACGCTTCCGGTGTGCTGGTCGCAGTGACCGGCGGTGATGAAGCCTCCGTGGACCGAGAAGCCGATGGAGCAGCGGACGTTGCCGGTGTAGTAGGGGTCGCCGCCGACGGTTCCGGCGGCGAAGGTGGTCGGCGCGGAGGCCACCTCACGGACGGTCACGGGACCCGCCTGACGGGCGCGGGCGACAAAGCGCCGGACATCGTTGTCACCCTGTCTGCCGTCGACGATGTTCACGACGATCGCGCCGGCTTGGGGGTCGATGTGCCAGCTGGTGACGGCTTGAGGCGCGGGGAGTTCGTCGATCCGGGCCTGGGTGGCGGTGAGTTCGCGGGCGCTGTGGGCGACGGCGCGGACGGTAGCGCCGGTGGCCCGTATCGCGCGGCGGGTGGCGGCGGAGGCGTCGGGGGTGACGCCGACGGTCAGGGTGCCGGCGGTGGCGTCGAACCAGGAGCCACCGTAGGAAGTGCCCGCGGCCCGGCGGACCTTGGGCTCCAGAGCCGTGGCCCGCCGCTCGGCGGTGAGCCGTGCCGCCGCCTGCTTCGGCGTGAGGTGCAGATCGCGCTGCATCGCCGTGAGGAGCCCGGCGGAGGCGGGGGCGTCGGCGGACCGCGAGGCGGACGGGGTGTCGGCGGCGGCAGGCACAGCACTCGCGCCGGCGCCGAGCAGGAGCAGCACGGCCAGGCCCGCGCGCATGAATCCGGTGCGTCTCATGGAGGTTGCCCTTCGTTGTTCCAACGGGATGGCAGAGTTCTCTGAGAGCGCTCTCAGTGTGATGGCGGGACAGAGCCTAGCCATTGCCTCTTGGCAGGTCCATACCAATACCGAAGGTGTCGCGCCGGCCATGGACCGGGCGTCGGGGGTTCTCACCGGGCCTCCTGGGGGATTCACCTCGGGAAACCCTTTCTGTCCCACGAAGGAACAAGAAACAAGATGACACGGAAGAAAGCCCTGGTGGTCCGAGGTGGATGGGAGGGACACGAGCCGGTCAAGACCACGGAGTCGTTCGTGCCCTTCCTCCGGGACAACGGCTATGACGTCCGGATCGAGGAGTCGACCGGCGTCTACGCCGACGCCCCCGAGATGGCCGCCACCGACCTGGTCGTGCAGTGCGTGACGATGTCGGAGATCACGCACGAGCAGGTGTCGGGACTGCGGACGGCCGTCGAGGCGGGGACCGGCTTCACCGGCTGGCACGGCGGGATCGCCGACTCTTTCCGCGCCTCCTCCGACTATCTCCACCTGGTGGGCGGGCAGTTCGCGACCCACCCCGGCAAGGAGCCGTGCGAGCGGCACGGAGGCGCGGAGGACAACTTCCTGCCGTACACCGTCACCATCACCGAACTCGGCCGCACCCACCCGGTCACCGCCGGCATCGGGGACTTCGACCTGGACACCGAGCAGTACTGGGTGCTCCACGACGACCTGATCGACGTCCTCGCCACCACCACCCATCCCGCCCGGCCGTGGCAGCCCTGGCACCGGCCGGTCACCTCGCCGGCCGTCTGGACCCGCCGATGGGGCGCCGGCCGGATCGTGGTGACGACACCCGGGCACAGCCTCGACGTGCTCGACAACCCGAGCGTCCGCACCGTCATCGAAAGGGGCATGCTGTGGGCGACACGCACCGCATCGGCGTCGTAGGTCTCGGCGTCATCTCCCGCGCCTACCTGGACACGCTCGTCGGCCTCTCCGCCGTACGCGTCACCGCGGTCGCCGACCTCGACGCCTCCCGGTCGGCCGCCGTCGCCGCCGAACTGCCGGGCGTACGGGCGCTGTCCGTCGGGGAACTGCTGAGCAGCCCGGACGTGGACACGGTACTGAACCTCACCGTTCCCGCGGCACACGCGGAGATCGCCCTCGGCGCCATCGCCCACGGCAAGAACGTCTACGGCGAGAAGCCGCTGGCCGCCGACCTCACCGACGCCCACGCCGTCCTGGAGGCCGCGGCGAAGGCGGCCGTGAGGGTGGGTTGCGCCCCGGACACGGTCCTTGGCACCGGGATCCAGACCGCGCGGGCGGCCGTGGAGGGCGGGGCCGTCGGCCGCCCCCAGTTCGCCTCGGCCGCCATGGTCACCCCGGGCCACGAACGCTGGCATCCGCACCCCGACTTCTACTACACCGCCGGTGGCGGCCCGCTGCTGGACATGGGGCCGTACTACCTGTCGTCGCTGGTGCATCTGCTGGGTCCGGTGCGTGCCGTGATCGGGGCGGCGAGCCGGCTGCGGTCCGAGCGGGTCATCGGGTCCGGCCCCCGCGCGGGCGAGCCGATACCGGTCGAGGTGGCCAGCCATGTCACAGGTGTGCTCGAACACGAGGGCGGCACCCTGACGACGATCACGACGAGTTTCGACGGCGTGGCCACCACCGCCGCGCCGATCGAGGTCCACGGGGAGACGGGGACCCTCGCGGTCCCGGATCCGAACCACTTCGAGGGTGAGGTACGGCTTCTCGGACTCGGCGAGTCCGAATGGCGGACGCTTCCGCCGTCCGCGGGCTACGCGGGCGGCACGCGGGGCGTCGGGCTGCTCGACTTCGTCACAGCCGACGGGCAGCGGGCGCCCCGCGCGAACGGTGAACTCGCCCTGCATGTGCTGGAGATCATGACCGCACTGCTCCGCTCGTCCGACGAGGGACGGCGGATCGAACTGTCGACGACGGTGGAACGGCCCGACCCGGTGCCGCTGACGCCCGCGGAGCAGTGGCGGTGATCAGTCCACGGGCCATGTGTGCGCGGGCGCGTTGAGATGCATGTAGTCCATGTACGTCGTCGTCATCCTCCGTAGCGCCTCCTGGCGGTCGGCGACGCCCGCCTTCTCCAGGTGGTGGACCATCTCCGTCTGCCACACGGCCCCGTTGCGGGCGGTGACACAGCGCTGCTCGATGACGCCGAGCAGCGGTTCGCGCCACGAGGTGTCCATGCCGGCCAGCTCGAGGCCCCGGTGGGCCAGGGGCAGCAGGCGCCGCAACACCAGTTCCGTGACCGGCACTTCGCCCACCCCCGGCCAGTACAGGCGGGCGTCGATGCCGTCACGGGCCGCGGTGTGCAGGTTCTCCTCGGCGACCGAGAACGACATCCGCGTCCACACCGGCCGGTCGTCGTCGACGAGGGCGCGCGTCAGGCCGTAGTAGAAGGCGCCGTTGGCGAGGGTGTCGGCCACGGTGGGCCCGGCGGGCAGGACCCGGTTCTCGATGCGCAGGTGCGGTCCGCTGTCGGTGACGGCGTACACGGGCCGGTTCCAGCGGTAGATCGTGCCGTTGTGCAGCGTCAGTTCGCCGAGTTCCGGGACGCCTCCGCCGTCGAGCGCCTCCTGCGGGTCCTCGTCGTCGCAGATCGGCAGGAGGGCCGGGAAGTAGCGCACGTTCTCCTCGAACAGGTCGAAGACGCTGGTGATCCAGCGCTCCCCGAACCACACCCGGGGCCGTACGCCCTGGGCCTTGATCTCCTGGGGACGGGTGTCGGTGGCCTGTTCGAAGAGGGGGATGCGGGTCTCGCGCCACAGCTCCCTGCCGAACAGGAAGGGCGAGTTGGCGGCCAGGGCGATCTGTACGCCCGCGACGGCCTGCGCGGCGTTCCAGTAGTCCGCGAACTCCTTGGGCGCGACCTGGAGATGGAACTGGGTGCTGGTGCAGGCGGCCTCCGGGGTGATGGCGTCGGCGTACATGGCCAGGCGGTCCACGCCGTCCACCGTGATCCGCAGGTCCTCGCCGCGGGCCGCGAAGATCTGCTCGTTGAGCAGCCGGTAGCGCGGGTCGCCGGACAGGGCGCCCTCGCCCACGTCCGACTCCCGAAGCGTCGGCAGGATGCCCACCATGATCAGGTGCGCGCCGACCGCCGATGCGCGTTCCTCGGCGTGGTTGAGCGCGTCACGGATCTCCTGCTCCCAGGAGCCGGGGCCGCCGGACAGGAGCCGACGCGGCGGGATGTTGATCTCCAGGTTGAAGCGGCCCAGTTCGCTCGCCCAGGCGGGGTCGGCGATCGCCTGGAGCACTTCGGTGTTCCGCATGGCGGGGAGGCCGTCGTCGCCCACCAGGTTGAGCTCGATCTCCAGCCCGACCTGCGGCCGCTCGCTCTCGAAGCCGGACTCGCGCAGCATCTGTGCGAGGACGTCGAGGCAGGTGTGCATCTTGTCCCGGTATCTGCGGCGGTCCTCCCGCGTGAACACCAGGGCCGGCACGTCACGTCCCATCGGGCCCTCCCGAGTCCCCTCGGCGGATACCTCCCCGGTCCCAGAGTCCCACCTCGCAGGCGCCCCGGACAGTCGGCGCACAGGACGGGGGCGGTGGGCGACACCCCGCTCACAGAACGTGCGCTCGGGCACGCAGCCACAGGGGCGCGGTGGCCAGGGGAAGCTCGGCACGGTGCCAGGCAGGGCCGGTGACCGGTCCCCCGGCGCCGGTGTACGGCAGCCACTGTCCCGGCGGGAACCAGACCTGTCGCCGTCCTCCCGGCGCGTACAGCGGGGCGACCAGCAGGTCGGGGCCCAGCAGGTACTGGAGGTCGGCGGCGTGGGCGTCCGGGCGGCCGGGGTGGTCCAGGGCCATGGGGCGGGCGAGCGGCTCGCCGGTGCGGACCGCTTCGGCGGCGGCCGAGCGGATGTACGGCAGCAGGCTCTCTCGCAGGCGGGCCGCGTGCAGTACGGCCGTGTACGCCTCCTCGCCGAAGTCCCAGGGCAGCCTGGACGTCATGCCGTGGAACCGGCTGAGCGGTGACAGCAGGCCGAACTGGGCCCAGCGGACGAAGAGTTCGGGATCCGGTGTGCCGTGGAACCCGCCGATGTCGTGGCTCCAGAAGGGGTGCCCGGAGAAGGAGAGCGAGAGGCCCGCGCGCAGGGTGGACGCCAGGTCCTGCCAGCTCGCGTTGGAGTCGCCGGTCCACTTGGCGCCGTGGCGCTGGCCGCCGGTCCAGGTCGAGCGGCCCCAGGTCAGGCCGTGGCCCGCCACGTCCCGGGTGACCTCGGCGACCAGGTCGTTGAAGAGGAGCGGGTAGAGGTTGTGCAGCCGCTCGCCGGTCATGCCGTTGTGGGCGACCGCCTCCGCGGGGACCGCCTCGCCGAAGTCGGTCTTGAGGACCGAGGCCCCGGTGGCCAGCACCTGGCGGATCCGGCTCCGGAGCCAGTCGGCGGCGTCGGGACGGGTCAGGTCGAGGACGGCCGAGTCGGGATGCGCCCCGCCCCAGATCCGGCCGGTCCAGGTGGCGCCCGAAGGGGTGCGCAGGAACCAGCCGTTGCGTTCCGCCTCGGTGAAGTGCGGGCTGTCGACGCTGAGATACGGGTTCATCCAGAGCGAGACGTGGAAGCCCTGTCCGGACAGGTCGGTCATCAGCCCGCGCGGATCCGGGAACGCCTCGGTGTCCCACCCGAGGTCCGACCAGCAGCCGTGTCGCTGCCAGTACGTGTCGATGTGCAACACCGAGCAGGGGAAGCCGAGTTGACGCACACGTCGGGCGCGCTCGCGTACGTCGGCCGCGCTGTCCCGGCGGAAGCCGCCGGAGATCCAGGGGCCGAAGGCCCAGTCCGGGGGCAGCAGGGCGGGGCCCGTCAGGTCGCGGTAGGTGCGCAGGCACTCGGCGGGCGTGCCGGTGATCAGGTAGTAGTCGAGCACCTCGTCGGGGACGGTCAGCGACCAGGCGCCGGTGTTGCTGTGGGCGAGGTCGAAGGAGGCCGCGGTGGTGGTGTCCACGAGGACGGCGTAGCCCCGGCTGGAGAGCAGGAGGGGAACCGCCTTGTAGGAGCGGGTTCCGGTCGAGCCCTGGGCGTCCTCGACCCAGCAGTCGACACTTTGGCCTCGCAGGTCGGGGCCGGTGAAGCGTTCACCGAGGCCGGAGAAGTGCTCGTCGGGTTCGGTGATCCAGCTGTCGTGGTAGGCCAGTCGGCCGTCCGCGAGTTCGGTGACGCCGAGGGGCAGGACCGTCGTCCGGTCGCTGGGGTCGCTCACGTCGGTGGCCTGACGGAGGTGGCAGGTCGTCAACTCCAGGGTCAGGGGCGCCGGCTGGAGCTCAAGGACCAGGGCGTCGAGGTGGAGGGTGAGCCTGTCCGGTGACCGCTCCACCGTGCAGCCGGTGTCGGTCGGGGCGGTGACCACGCAGACCCGGGGTTCCGTGGGCACCTCGTCCAACCGCAGGGTGATCCGCAGGGAGTTGCCCGTGGCGGGGCGCAGGCGGAGGGTGCCGGTGCGTCCGGCCGCCGTGCGTACGTCGAGGGTCACGCCGTCCTTGCCGGCGTGGGTGACGGATGCGTCGGCCAGGGGGTCCAGTGCGGCCGGAGTCAGGGCCGGAGGCGGTGCCACCCAGGGAGTGCTGTCACGGGGATGCACGGCGATCAGCCCCTCACACTGCCCGCGGCGAGCCCGCCGACGATGAAACGCTGGAAGACGGCGAAGACACAGACCACCGGAATGCTGATGAGGGTGGCGGTGGCCATCAGGGCGCCCCACGACGTTCCGTGCTGCCCGACGAAGGAGTTGAGCAGGACGGTGACGGGCTGGACGTCCGGCCCCTGGGCGAGTGTGAGGCCGAAGAGGAACTCGCCCCAGCCGATGAGGAACGACAGTCCGGCCGCCGCGACCACGCCGGGCGCCGTGAGCGGCAGGACGATCCGCAGCAGCACCCCCGGCAGCCCGCAGCCGTCGACCAGGGCCGCCTCCTCCAGCTCGCGGGAGACACCGCGCATCACCGGGCGCAGCACGATCACCGTGAAGGGCAGCGTCAGCGTCGTGTCGGCCGCGATCAGACCGAGGTGGGTGTCGGTGAGACCGGCCCGGCGTTCGAGGATGAACAGCGGGGCCGCGAGCACGATGGCCGGCGGGAGCTGGGCGACGAGAAGCGCGAGCACCATCACGCCCGAGCCCCGCATCCGGACCCGGGCGAGCGCGTAGGCGAGCGGGACGCCCAGCAGCAGGGTGAGCGCGACCACCCCGCTGGAGATGACCAGGCTGTTGAGCAGGGCCCGGGTCAGCCCCTCGTACCCCAGGGCCGTCGCGTAGTTCTCGCCGGAGACGGGGCTGGGCGCCCACTGCGGGGTGGGGGCCTGGATGCGGTCCGGCCGGGTGAGGCTGGTCTTCACCATCCAGTACACCGGCAGCAGGAAGACCGCGGTGATCAGCGTCGCGGCCGCTGTCAGCAGCCAGGGGTGACGTGGGGTCCTCATACGGCACCTCCCCTCACGGCCTCGTCCTCGCGCCGCAGCCGTCGTACGTACCAGACCCCTGCCAGCAGCGGTACGACGAGCAGCAGCAGGCCCGCCGCAGCGCCCTGTCCGAACCGGAAGAAGGTGAAGAACACCTCGTAGACGTAGAGGGAGAGCACCCGGGTGGCGTCGACGGGGCCGCCGCCCGTCATCACGAAGACGAGGTCGAAGACCTTGAAGGTGTAGACGAGCCCGAGGAGCAGGACGGTCACCGAGACGGGCCGCATCAGTGGGAGGGTCAGATGGCGGAAGCGCTGCCAGGCGTTCGCGCCGTCGAGGGCGGCGGCCTCGTGGAGCTGCGGGTCGATGGTGTGCAGTCCGACCAGGAGCAGCAGCATGTTGAAGGGCACGCCGACCCAGACGTTGGCGAAGATCACTCCCGCCAGGGAGGTGGACGGGTCGGTGAGCCAGTCGTGGGACAGGGCGTCCAGGCCGACCGCCCGGAACAGGGCGTTGTAGGCGCCGGACTCCGCGTCCAGCATCCAGCGGAAGAGGGTGCCGCTGACCACCGGGGGCAGCAGCCAGGCGACCAGCAGGAGTGAGCGCAGCAGGCCGTTCAGGGGGAACGGGCGGGCGAAGAGCAGGGCCAGGGCGAAGCCGATCGTGAACTGGAGCAGCAGCGAGCCCAGGGTGAAGAGGAGGGAGAGGCGTACCGAGTGCCAGAAGGCCGGGTCGCCGGTCACCGCCCGGTAGTTGTCCAGTCCGTTGAACCGCTCGGCGCCGCCGAGGAGTTGGCTGAGGTCGACGTCGTGGACGGAGGTCCACACGGTATAGCAGAGCGGGTAGGCCAGGAAGAGGGCGAGGAAGGCCATGCCCGGCAGGCAGAACAGACAGCCGGTGCGGCGCAGACCCGCGGAGGGCGAGAGGGGCTGGGTCATTGCTCGCCCAGGGCTTTGTCGATCTTCGCGGCCGCGGTCCTGGCGGCGGCGGACGGTGACGCGGACCCGGCGAGCACGGCCTGCTCCGCCTCCGCGACGGTCTGGGAAACCTCGGCGTAGTGGGCGCCGTACTGGCGCGGCCGGGCGAGGGGCAGTTGGCTGAGAAAGAGCCGCAGGGCCGGGTCGGAGGCCCAGCTGCCCCGGTCGGCGAGGTCCTTGCGGGCGGGCAGTTCACCGAAGGCCACCAGGTACGGCACCAGGACCGAGGGGCGCTGGGTGTACTCCAGGACCTCCCAGGCCTTGTCGACGTGCTTGCTGTTCGCCATCACGACCCAGTTCTCGCCGCCCAGGCAGGTGGCGGCCTCCCTGCCGCGGGGCAGGGCGATGACGTCCCAGTCGAAGTCCGCCTTCTTCAGGGCGGGGATCTGCCACGGTCCGTTGATCTGCATCGCGGCGCGCTGGTTGAGGAACCGGGTGTTGACGTCCTGCTGGGTCCAGCCCACGCACTGTTCGGAGAGGGAACCCTTGGCGATCAGTTCGTCGAGGAAGGTGAGCGCGGTGGCGCCGTAGGTGCTGAACGTGTCCAGGTCGCCGCCCGCCTGCCAGAGGAACGGCAGGAACTGGAAGACACCCTCCTCGGTCTTGATCGCGCTCAGCGCCAGGCCGTAGCGGTCCCCGCTGGTCAGCCTGTGGGCGGCGTCGGCCAGTTCGTCCCAGGTGGTGGGGGGTTCGACACCGGCGGACTTGAGCAGGCGGGTGTTGCAGTAGAGGGCCAGACAGTTGCTGTTGTTGGGGATGCCGAGGGTCTTGCCGCCGACCTGGCAGCCACTCCAGGGGCCCTTGTAGTACTGATCGGCCTGGCCCCATGTCCCGACTCTCGCGGTGAGGTCGGCCAGCAGACGGCTGCCGCCGAGGGTGTTCATGGCGACGTTGTCGACGATGGCGAGGTCGGGCAGGTCGCCGGAGATCGCGCCCAGGGTGAGCTGCCGTTCCAGCTCCGCGAACGGGAAGCTCCGCCGCCGGATCCGCACGTCGGGGACACCGGCCTCGATGTCCTTGATCAGGCGGTTCATTCCGGGCTGGAAGTTGTCCAGGGTGAAGTAGTCCCACCAGTCCAGCGTCACCGGGCCCGACTCGGCCGAACTGCAGGAGGCCAGGGCGCCGCCGACACCGAGGGCGGCCGCGGCCGCTGTCACGCCCGAGCTGCGCAGGAAATCACGGCGGTCGAGGGGGTACGACATTCTCTGCTCCCAGGGTTCGGTGATCGGGACGACCGAAGTGATCGAGCCGGTCGGAGTGATCGGGGCACAGAAACCGACGTATCAGAAATCCAGGTCCAAATCGGGGAAATCGGGGAAATCGGGGAGCCCGGTTTCGGGTTCCGAGCCCGGCACCGGCCGGCAGCGTCCGGTGCTCGCGCGCAGGGTGATCAGGGGTTTCAGCAGGACGTGCCGGGCAGGCGTGTCGGGTGAGCGCAGCCGCCGCACCATCAGGTCGACGGCGACCCGGCTCATCTCCTTGGCGGGTATGTCGGCCGCGGTGAGCGGCGGGTTCACCTGTTCGGCCCAGGGGCTGGCGGCGACGCCGACGACGGAGAAGTCGCGCGGCACGCTGCGGCCGTGCCGGGTGAGTCCGCGGTAGACGCCTTCAAGGGCCGCTTCGTTCAGGGTGACCAGCGAGGTCGTCGCCGGGTCGTCGTCCAGGATCCGCTCCACGGCCCGCTCCCCCGAGGCGAGGTCGTCGCCGCAGAGGTAGGCGTGCGGGGTGAGCAGCAGTTTCTTCATCATCTCGGTGTAGCCCTCGTCCCCGAGGCGGGCGAAGCCGTAGCCGCTCTCGAACAACTGTTCCGACCGGTTGACGAAGGCGATGCGGCGGTGGCCGAGGTCGGCGAGGTGCTGGACGCACCCGCCGGCCAGTCCGGCGAAGTCCAGGTCGACCCAGCCGGCCACGTCGGCCCGGTGGTTGCGGCCGATGGCCACGAAGGGGAAGCCCGCGTCGGCCAGCCGCTCGACCCGGTCGTCCTCCCGGCGGATCTCCATGACGATGACGCCGTCGACCCGCCGGTCGTCGATCATGCGCGGGAACGAGGGGTCCTCGTGGGTATCGGCGGGCGCGAGGAGCAGATCGTAGCCGTGCCGTGCGGCGGCCTCGGCCACTCCGCCGACGAAGGCCAGCTGCATGGTGGTGTAGTCGCCGAGTCGGCCGGCGGGCGGATAGAGGAGCCCCAGCGTGTGCGTGCCGCCGCCGGAGTCGTCGCTTCTGGTGTGCTGTGCCATGGTCAGCCGGCCGGTAGGGACTGTTCGGCCCAGATGGTCTTGCCCGCAGGCGTCTGACGGGTGCCCCAGCCCTGGGTGAGCTGGGCGACCATGTGCAGCCCGCGGCCGCCCTCGTCGTAGGTACGCGCGCGGCGCAGGTGCGGGGCGGTGTTGCTGGCGTCGGAGACCTCGCAGATCAGGGTCCGGTCGCGGATCAGCCGCAGCCCGATCGGTACGGCGCCGTAGCGGATGGCGTTGGTGACCAGTTCGCTCACCACGAGTTCGGTGACGAACGCGGCCTCCTCCAGTCCCCACGCGGTCAGCTGACGGGTGGCCTGGGCGCGGGCGTCGGCCACGATCGCCGGGTCCGAGGGCAGTGACCAGGCGGCGACCTGGTCGGCGTGCAGGGCGCGGGTGCGGGCGAGGAGCAGGGCCACGTCGTCGGACGGGCTCGCGGGCAGCAGGGCCTTCAGGATGGTGTCGCAGGTCGCTTCGAGGGAGGCGACCGGGCCGGTCAGGGTCTCGCGGAGCCGGTCGAGCCCGGCGCCGACGTCACGGTTGCGCGCCTCGACCAGTCCGTCGGTGCAGAAGGCCAGCAGACTGCCCTCGGGCAGCTCCAGCTCGGTGCACTCGAAGGGCAGCCCGCCGATACCGAGCAGCGGCCCCGGGGTCAGCTCGACCACGCGGGCCGTGCCGTCGGGGAACAGGACGACGGGTGGGACGTGACCGGCGCTGGCGAAGGTGCACACGCGGGAGACGGGATCGTAGACGGCGTACAGACAGGTCGCGCCGATCTCGCCGCTGACGACGTACGGCTCGTCGGGGGCGATGTCCTCATTGTCCGTGGCGAGATGGGTGACCAGGTCGTCGAGGTGGGTGAGGAGTTCGTCCGGGGGCAGGTCGACGTCGGCGAGGGTGCGGACGGCGGTGCGCAGGCGGCCCATGGTGGCGGAGGCGTGGATGCCGTGCCCGACCACGTCCCCGACGACCAGGGCGACGCGGGTGCCCGACAGCGGCACGACGTCGAACCAGTCGCCGCCCACCCCCGCGCCCGTACCGGCGGGCAGGTAGCGGTAGGCCACCTCGACGGCCGCCTGTCTGGGCAGGTCCCGGGGCAAAAGGCTCCGTTGGAGGGTGAGGGCGTTGGTGCGTTCGCGGGTGTAGCGGCGGGCGTTGTCGACGCCGACGGCGGCCCGGCCGGCGAGTTCCTCGGCCAGGAGCAGGTCGTCCGGCTCGAAGGGCGGGGAGCCGTCGATGCGGGCGAACACCGCGACGCCGAGGGTGATGCCCCGGGCGCGCAGCGGGGTGGCCATGAGGGAGTGGAATCCGTACGCGTCGTTGCGCGCGGTGCGGGCCTCGTGCCCGGCGAGCCAGCGGGTGAAGTCGGGGTCGCCCGCTCCGCTGAGCACCGGTTTCCCGTCGACCAGACAGCGGGCGGGCGGTGAGAACGGGGGGTAGGTGTCCATCGTGCCGAGGTCGATGGCCGCTTCGGGCACACCCTCGGCCGCGGACTGGTGGGCGACCCTGCGCAGCAGTACGTCCGCGTCGACGGGCCCCGGCACCGGCTCCTCGCCGCGCAGCACGGAGTCCAGCAGGTCCACGCTGACGAAGTCCGCGAGCCGCGGTACGGCGAGGTCGGCGAGTTCCTCCGCGGTGCGGGTCACGTTCAGCGTGGTGCCGACGCAGGCGCCCGCCTCCTGCAACAGGGCGAGCCGCTGCCGGGCCGCGTGCTGGTCGCTGCTGTCGAACGCGGCACTGCCCACGCCGACGACCTCCCCGGTGGCGGGGTCCCGGACGGGCCACAGCTCGATGACCCAGGCGCGGTGGTGGGCGGAGGAGAGGGGGGTGGGGACGGCCGTGGCGCCGGGGGCGCAGGACGGCTCCGGTGCCAGGCACTCGTAGCGGAGGGGGGTGCCTTCCTCGGCGACCTGACGGACGCACTGGAGGAAACCCGCGTCGGCGGGCGCGGGGGCGTACCGCTCCCGTCCGGTGCCGCCCGGCGCCCGGGCGGGTCCGGGTGTACCGGTCGGCTGCTCGCCTTGAGCGGCCGCGTTCCGCCGCGACGAGCCGGAGTCCGCGGTGTGGGTGGAGAGCGCGACCGAGGCCTGGTCGAACGCCCACTCCACCATGCTCCGGTCGCGCTCCGCCCCGGCGGGGCTTGTGGTCACGGCCACGACGAAGCCGTGGGCGACGCCGTCGCCGCCCAGGGACGGCTGGGCGTGCAGGGTCGCCTCGACGCGGTGGCCGTCCCGATGTCGTAGCGCCGCCGTGCCCGTCCATTCCCGGGACCCGACGAGGGAGAGCCCGGTCACCTCGGGGGCTTCCGCACCGAGGAGCAGATCGGTGGCGGGGTGCCCTACGGCCTCCGGGGCGCGGTGGCCCAGCAGCCGCCGGGCGCCCTCGCTCCATCCCGTGACCGTGCCGTCCAGGCCGAGGGTGACCGTCGCGACATCAGATGACCACCCGCTGTGACCGTTCCCTTGATCAAAAGTGGCCATTCTTGCTCTATTCGCGCGGTTTGGGGCCTCACAGACCCAGAGTGCGCGCCACACAGGAATCGGACAAGTCAGATCGAAGGACCCAAAGCCTCCCAGGCATCGGACCCGCTTCCCTGTACGTCCATGACTGCCGCTGCGCACACCGAGCCGCTCGTGCGCGAAGCCCGCCGCCTCCTTCATCACCCCGCCCGGGGCACGGACGTACGTCCTCACGACGTCCCGGTCCAGCGCCGCCCCGCGCGCCGGGGAGCGGCGCAGCCCCTCGTGCGTGCGGTGGGCACGGCCCATGCTGTAGGCGACGCGGGCCCCGTCGAGCAGTTCACCGGTGGCCGGCAGCCGCCGTGCCCCGCTCGGGCCGGTCGTGCGTTCGAGCGCCGGGTCCGGGAGCGGCTATCGCCCCCGGACACCGACCCCTCGGATCACAAACCGTCACGCACCATCGCGGCGACGATCCGCACGTGCCGGTCGGCCGCGGTGCCGGAGAACTCGCTCTCGTAGTTCAGGCCGTAGGGCCAGAAGTGCCCGCCGCCGGTGGACAGTTTGGCCGAGGAACCGTCGTACTGCCGGACGAGCGCGGTGGCTTGCGCACCGGTCCAGGTACCGCTGCCGCCGAGGGAGGACCAGCCCGCGCTCGTGCCCACGCCGATGGTGTGGGCGGTCTCGTGCAGCGCGGTCCGCTCGGTCATGTAACTGCGGTTGCTGCCGAAGCGGATGGTCCCGTTGATGTTGCCGTCCGCGGTGGGCACGCTCGGGTCGTAGCGGACGGTGATGGACTTCCCCAGGTCGCTGAGGTTGTTGTAGCGGGCCACCGCGGCGTTCATGGCCGAGGTGATCAGGGTGTACGCCGACTGCTGGTCCGCGGTGGGGTTGCTCGCCCGTACCAGCGTCCAGGTGATGGTCGCCGCGGCGACCTGTTCCTGCGGCGCGGGCGCGGCCGGCGGGGTGGCCCGGGCGATGCCGGGACCGGTCAGAAGTACGGCGGCGAGGGCGGCGACGACCACCGTGTTGCGCCGGGGGGTGGTGATGCGCCCGGTGGGCCGTGGGGCCCGTCGTGGGTTCATGTGGGGGTCCTCTGTGGGGGGTGGATCCCGTGGGGGGAAGTCTGCGACATGAACGAGAAAGCGCTTTCGAGGTTGCCCGGATGTTAATGAGGTGTCTTGCGCATGTCAACGATTCCGGCGCCCGGTGACAGCCCTGCGCCGGCTCGGGCGCCCGGAGACCGCCCTTCGCCGCCGCGGGAGTCCACCGACCGCTCTCCAGCGCATGGGAATCGGCGAGCGCTCTCCACCGCCGCTGGAGTCGGCGAGCGCCGACGGGCCCTCGTCGCCCCGGTTCACCGCACGAGGCAGGGCCGCTTGGCGTCGAAGGTCCAGTCCTTGATCAGGTACTGCATCCCGGCGGCGTCGTCGCGCCCCGACGAGGCAACCTTCTGGTGCAGTTCGTGTGCCGCGCGCAGCCGGTCCATGTCCAGGCGGACCCCGAGACCGGGCGTGTCGGGGACGGCGACCTCGCCACCGGTGATCCGGGGCGGTTCGACGGTGAGCCGTTCCGTGCCTTCCTGCCAGATCCAGTGGGTGTCGAGGGCGTTGTACTCACCCGGAGCCGCGGCACCGCAGTGCGCCATCATCGCCAGGGAGATGTCGAAGTGGTTGTTGGAGTGACAGCCCCAGGTCAGTCCCATGGCATGGCACAGCTGGGCGACCCGGACCGACCCCTGCATGGTCCAGAAGTGCGGGTCGGCGAGCGGGATGGACACCGACTGCAGGGCGAGTGCGTGGGTCAGCTGCCGCCAGTCCGTGGCGATCATGTTGGTCGCGGTGGGCAGGCCCGTGGCCCGGCGGAACTCGGCGAGGATCTCGCGGCCCGAGTAACCGCCCTCCGCACCGCAGGGATCCTCCGCGTAGGCGAGCGTGCCGACGAGCGGGCGGCACAGGGCGACGGCCTCGCGCAGCGACCAGGCGCCGTTCGGATCCAGGGTGATCCGGGCCTCGGGAAACCGCTTCTTGAGCGCGCGTACGGCCTTCACCTCCTCGCTGCCCGGCAGGACTCCGCCCTTGAGCTTGAAGTCGCGGAAGCCGTAGCGGTCGTAGGCGGTCTCGGCCTGGCGGACGATCGCCTCAGGAGTCAGCGCCTCCTCGCGCCGGACGCGGTACCAGTCGATCTCCGCGCCGGGCTCACGGACGTAGTCCAGGTCGGTGCGGTCCGGGTCACCGACGTAGAAGAGGTAGCCGAGGACCCGTACGGCATCGCGCTGCCGGCCGTCGCCGAGCAGGGCGGCGACCGGGACGTCGAGGTGCTGTCCGAGCAGGTCCAGGAGCGCCGACTCGACGGCGGTGACCACGTGCACGGTCGTCCGGAGGTCGAAGGTCTGGGCGCCGCGGCCTCCCGAGTCGCGATCCGCGAAGGTGTCGCGGACCGCCCGCAGAACACGCTTGTAGTCGCCGACGCGCGCGCCGACGACGAGGGACTCCGCATCGCGGAGAGTCCGCGTGATGGTCTCGCCACCTGGCACCTCGCCCAGGCCGGTACGCCCCTCCGAGTCCTCCAGGACGACGACGTTCCGGGTGAAGTACGGGGCGTGGGCGCCGGAGAGGTTGAGGAGCATGGAGTCCCGGCCGGCGACCGGATAGACGGAGAACCTGGTGACGACGGGCTGGCTCATGACAGGCGGTACCGCTCTCGTGAGATCCGACAGGGCGGAGGGGAGGCCGGGGGTGGGAGGACCCGGGGGCGGGGGGGGTGGGAGGACTGGGGCCGGGGGGTGGGGGGACAGGGGGCCGGGGGGAGGACTGGGGGCCGGGGACGCTGAGGGGGCGGGGGTCGGGAGCTCGGGGCTCGGGGCTCGGGGATCAAGGCTCGGGACTCAGGACTCGGGGCTCGGGACTCAGGACTCAGGACTCAGGACTCGGGGATCAAGGCTCGGGACTCAGGACTCGGGGCTCGGGGCTCGGGGCTCGGGGCTCGGGGGGATCAGACCTTGAGGACGTCCAAGGCCTGTTCGAGGACCAGTACACCGCCGAGGCCCAGGATCGCCAGCACCGTCGTATACGTGGTGCGGGCTTTGATCGCGTCGATGACGGACAGATTGAAGTACTCCTTGAACATCCAGAAGCCCGGGTCGTTGACGTGCGAGAAGGCGATCGAGCCGCAGGAGACGGCAAGCACCATCACCTCGGCGTGGACCCCGCTGCCCGCGAGCAGCGGCAGCGCCACGCCGGAGGCGGTGACCACGGCGACGGTCGCGGAACCGAGGGCCACGCGGAGGATGGCCGCGATCAGCCAGGCCAGGATGATCGGCGAGATGGACCAGCCGTCGGTCGCGTCCTTGATGTAGTCCGAGATCCCGCCCTCGACGAGGACGTTCTTGAACGCGCCGCCCGCTCCGATCACCAGCAGGATCATCGCCATCGCCTGGGCGGCCTCCCTGCACGAGGTGCTGACCTCCGCCAGGCTGCGCCCCATCCTCGGCCCGAACGCCCATATGGCGACGAGCAGGGTGAGCAGCAGGGCGATCGGCGCGGACCCGATGAAGGCGACGAAGTGCAGCCAGGGGTTGTCCCCGGAGGCGGCCAGGTCGGTCACCGCTGCACCGGCGATCAGCACGACCGGCAGCAGGGCCACGGCCAGCGCCCACGCCATGCCCGGCATCTCCTCCTCCTCGAAGACCCGCTCGCTGACCAGCCCCTTGGGTATCTCGGGGTTCATCCGCCGCACGAACGGCAGGCGCGGCCACGTGAGCGCGATGAACGCGCCGACCGGGACCGCGATGAACAGGCCGTAGAACAGGGTCAGTCCGACGGACGCGTGGAAGGTGGCGGCGACGGCCGTGGGGCCCGGGTGCGGGGGCAGGAAGCTGTGCATGGTGGACAGCGCGATCGACATCGGCAGCCCCACCCAGAGCAGGTTGGTCCGGGTGACCCGGACCAGGGTGAAGGCGACCGGGACGATGATGACGAAGGCGACCTCGTAGAACATGGTCACGCCGATGAGCATCGCGGACAGCACCATGGCGACCTGCACCCAGCGCGGACCGCACACGTCGAGGAGCCTGCCCGCGATCCGCTGAGCCGCGCCGGAGTCCCCCATCACCCGGCCGACCATGGCGCCGAGCCCGATGGTGAGCATCGTGTCGCCGATCTGGTCGCCGATGCCCTCGGAGAGGACGTCCGGGATCTCCTCCAGACCTATGCCCTGCACCAGGGCGACACCCACGGCGACCAGCAGAAGGGCAACGAAGCCGTTCAGTTTCAGCTTCGTCATCAGAAGGAGCAGGACGAGGACGCTGATCGCGACCACGAGGAGCGGCATGTGTCAGTTCTCCTTTGAACTGCCGGTGCGGTGAGGTGCGTTGAGCGGAGCTTCGTCACGCTAGTAAGTCACCCTGCTGAACGCGATCCTCATACAAAGACGCCATCTACATATGAGGACGGAGGTTAGGTCGATGGATCGCCGAGGGTCAATGGGTGTGCACGAATCGCCTCACGATCGGCCCGTGTCGTTGCACTCCGGAGCCCCGGCGCGCGAGGGGAAATCAACGGTTCGCACCGCCGTTTGGGTGCTCGAACCGCTCGACTGCAACCTCGGGTTCCGCGCGCCGTGTTCGCATCCCTACGGCCGCAGCGTCGGAGTCGGCGGGCACGATCTCACGATCACTCGCACCGGACAGGCCGTATCCCTCGCAGGGGCAGGGCCGTACCCCTCGTAGGGGCGTTCGCACCCCCCGCCGGGGCGACGGGCACACATCACCGGCGCCCGCACATGCCGAACTCGCCGCACCTGAAGACGAGTTGTCGCGATCATGCGGCGTCGGCACCGTCGTTCTCCCCGAAGCAGCGGACGTCACCGCATCCACCCCGAAGGAACCTCGCCGACCTGACAACCCGCCACCGCGGCGGCAACCTCAGCACGACCCCGGCCGCGTCCTGGGCCGGGGACCGCTCACGACGGCTCCCGGCTCTTCCTGAGCAGGTGGAGACCGAAGGCGATCCGGTGGACGCCGAGGAGCATGGGCCCCCAGGCCACCAAGTGCACGCCTGCGCCGTGGGCTTGCCCATGGGTGACGACGGTGACGAGCAGCCCCCCGATGAACCAGGCCGCACCGAACTCGACGGAGCGCCTGCCTCTCGCCTCCCGTGCGGCCCGCTGTTTCGATGGGACGCCGTCGCGCGGGACGGGCGAACTCCCGTACTTCCCACACTTCCCGTACTGCCGTATGCCGTTGTCGGACAACCTGGTTCCCGAGTCGATGACGCTGTCGTGGCCGGCGTCGCCCGCGGCCTCGCATCGCGACGTCCGGCCGGTCGGACAGTCCCCCGCGCCGTCCGACCGGCCGTCGGCCGTGCACGTGGGGACGTTATCGGCGCACAGCCGACTCGGTCTTGGAAGAAAGTGCACTCTCGAAGACAACCCTCGCCCCTTTTCCGTCCGGCGCGAAGCCACCATCTGTCCGGGCATGGTCGTCCCGGCGATGTTCCGGGACTCGCGGTTGAGGTGCGCCTGATCGCGGAAGCATCCGCCCCACGGACGACGCGGTGAAGTCGACCACCCGAGCCCGGACGGCGAGCGGCGGCACGGATGCGGACCGACGTCCAGGTCCCGGAGGCGAACCGCCGCGTCCGGGTCCCGGAGGCGAACCGCCTGCAAAACATCACGCCCCTCCGCGACGTCACCGAGATCCTGCGCGTCACGCACGGCGGAGTCGCCCGGCGGGCGCTGAGCGTGATGACCGGCGATGCGGACAGCGCAGATCCCGTTCGCACCGTACGGCGGCGCGCAGAAGGGGCCCCGCAGCCGCTTGGAGGACGGCCCTCGCACGGGTCCCCTCACCCTCGCCAGGCCAGGACGGCCCGGCAGATCAGCCCGGTCGGTGGCGTGCGAGACCCTCGATCATCAGGGTGAGGGTGAAGTCGAACCGGTCATGGCCCTCACCGGCGGTGAGTTCGGCGGCGTGGCGGGTGGTGTGGGGGAAGCTGTCGGCCGGCAGGGCGGCGAGCCGGTGCAGCAGTTCATCGCGGTCGACGACCCATGTGCCGTCATCGTGTGCCGATCGCTGACGCGCGACGGACACCTCGAGGCAGTAGGCGGCCACGTACAGCAGGAGGGCGTCGACGGTCCAGGCGGCGGCCTGCGGGGCGGCGCCGCCCGCGAGCAGAAGGGCGAGCATTCCCTCGCTGACGCGGAGGACCTCCAGGTCACTGGGGGCCATGGCGAGCGCGGCGCGGGAGATGCCGGGGTACTTCAGATACTGGTCACGCATCTGGGCACACACGCCACGCACCTGCTCCCGCCAGGCCGCGGGGTCGGGTCCGGGCAGGAACAGTTCGCCGCACAGCCGCCCGATGAGCAGCTCGTCGAGGTCGGCCTTGTTGACCACGTGGGCGTAGAGCGAGGCGGGTCCGGTGTCGAGCGCGGCGGCCAGTCGGCGCATGGTCAGGGCCTCGTAGCCCTCTGTCTCGATGACGCCCAACGCCGTGTCGACGACCTGTTCCACGGTGATCGGGACCGTGCGGCGCCGGGACCTGGGGGCGACTGCCGCCCCGGGATTCGGCGGCTGGTGACGCGCCGCACGTCGCTCTCTCGGGTTCACCCCGCCATCATAACTTGACACGAACAGCGTTCGTTTGTAGAACACTGTTCGTGACAGTGGACATGAACCAGGACGCGCACCAGAACACGAAGCAGGACCTGAACCAGGCCTCGAACCAGGCCGCGGACCAGGACCCGAACCAAGCCGCGAACCGGAGCTCGGACCAGGACTCGATCCAGACCGTGGACGTGACCGTGGTCGGAGCCGGTCCGGTGGGCCTCACACTCGCCGCGGAGCTGGCGCTCGCCGGGGCGTCGGTGCAGATACTCGAGCGACGCACCGAGCCGGACGAGGCGATGAGGGCACAGTCGGTCAACGTGCCGACAGCGGAGGCACTCGATCGCCGGGGCCTGCTGCCCGCCGCCGAAAAGGTGCAGCGGGAGGTACTGGAGCGGATGGGGTCCTTCGCCCGCACGGCCGCCGACCGAGCACCCGGCGCCGACAACGGACCTCCCAGCGACGACCGGCGAGCACCCGAGTCCCGGTTCACCGGGCACTTCGCGGGAGTGGTCCTCGATCCCGACCTCGTGGACTGGTCCGATCCCGACCTCGCCGCACACACCGCCGCCGCCGGAGCACGGTTGGTGCCGCAGCCCCAGCTGGAGGCGCTGCTGGCCGGCCATGTCACGCGACTCGGCGTCCCGGTACACCGCGGGGTGGAGGTCACCGCGCTCGACGACACCGGGGAGGGCGTCCTCGTCGGCACCTCCGCCGGTACGGTGCGTACCCGCTGGCTGGTCGGCTGCGACGGCGGACACAGCACCGTGCGCCGCCTCGCGGGCATCGCCTTTCCCGGAACCGACCCCGAACTCACCGGCTACCAGGCCGTCGTCGACATCGAGGACCCTTCGGTGCTCGCCGACGGATGGACGTGGACGCCCCGGGGGGCGTACCGCTACGGACCGCAGCCCGGGCGCGTGGCGACCCTGGAGTTCACCAGCCCTCCCACCGACCGCCCCCAGACTCGGCTTCGCCCACCCGGGGGCACCCCCATGACACCGGTCACCCTCGATGAGGTGCAGAACAGTCTGCGCCGTATCTCCGGGACCGATGTCACACTGACCGCGCTGCGTGCCACCCCGACCCGCTGGACCGACAACACCCGCCAGGCCGCGACCTACCGTTCGGGACGGGTACTCCTTGCCGGCGACGCCGCTCATGTGCACCCGCCGTTCGGCGGCCAGGGACTCAACCTCGGCGTCGGTGACGCGACGAACCTCGGCTGGAAGCTCGGTGCCGTGCTCGCCGGATGGGCGCCCGAAGGGCTCCTCGACACCTACGACGCCGAGCGTCGCCCCGCCGGCGCCTGGGTGCTGGACTTGACGCGGGCCCAGATCGGGGTGTTGCGCGGCGACGCCAAGTCGGCCGCCCTCCGGCAGATCGTCGCCGACCTGCTGAACACCCGGGACGGCACGACGTACGCGGTCAGGATGATCTCCGGCGTCACCCAGCGCGTGGACCTGCCCGGCGAGCATCCACTGGTCGGCCGGTTCGTCCCCGACCTGTGGCTCAGGGACGGGTCCCGCCTGGCCGACCACGGCCATGACGGCGGCTTCCTGCTGCTCGACCGCACGACGGACGGCACACCGACCCGCCTCGCCGCGGCCTGGGCGGGACGCGTGCACAGCGTGCGGGACGTACCCGACCCGCAGGTCGCGCATGACGCGGCCTGGGCGGGACGCGTGCACAGCGTGCGGGACGTACCCGACCCGCAGGTCGCGCATGACATGGATGACCCGCACGGTCCACATGACACGGGCCACCCGCACGACACGAGTGACGCGCACGACCCGAGTGAGGCGGATGACGCGACCGGCCCGAGTGAAGCGGAGATCGACCGCGCGATGCCGACGGGGCTGCTGATGCGCCCGGACGGCGTGGTCGCCTGGGCGGCCGACACCGTCGACCCCGCCGCCATCACCGGCCTCGAAGCCGCCCTGCGCCAATGGGCCGGACCAGCGTCGCCCGCCCTCGATCACGGGGAGACTCAGCTCAAGCGCCGGACGTGACCGATGAACTCCTCACCGCGATAAGGCAGTTGAGCTACGGCGAGGACCAGAGGATCACCGGACCGCCGCCGTCGCTCAACCGAACACCCTTGCCGACAATCGAGCGCCCACCTACGCTGACTTTGTGCCGCAGATAAACAAAGCCCGAACGCGCAGTGCCGTGCCGGGAAAACGCAGCGAACTCACCCGGCTCCGCATCGCCCTCACCGTCTTCTTCGCCATGGACGGATTCATCTTCGCCGGGTGGGTCGTCCGCATCCCCGCGATCAAGGAACAGACCGGCGCTTCCGCCAGCGCCCTCGGCCTCGCCCTGCTCGGCGTCTCGGCCGGTGCCGTGATCACCATGATGCTCACGGGACGCCTGTGCCGCCGTTACGGCACCCACCGGGTCACCGTCTTCTGTGCCGTCCTGCTCTCCCTCAGCGTCGCGCTGCCGCCGCTCACACACTCCGCGATGACACTCGGCGCCGTACTGCTGGTCTTCGGCGCGGCGTACGGGAGCCTCAACGTCGCGTTCAACAGTGCCGCGGTTGATCTCGTGGGCGCCCTGCGGCGACCCATCATGCCCAGCTTCCATGCCGCGTTCAGCCTCGGCGGCATGATCGGCGCCGGGCTCGGCGGGCTGGTCGCCGGAAGCCTCTCCCCCACCCGGCACCTGCTCTGCCTCACCCTGATCGGCCTGTCGGTCACGACCGTCGCGGGCCGGACCCTGCTGCACATCCAGCCACTGACCCCCGCACAGCGCACACCCCATACCCAGCCACCGGCCCCCGCACAGCACACACCCCACACCCAGCCACCGGCCCCCGCACAGCACACACCCCACACCCAGGCCCCGTACCCCTCGGAGGACGCCCCGCGACTCCACCCCACGCCCGCCCCGGAACGCACCCACCGGCAGCAGTCCACGGCCCGCCGCCCGGACGCCCGCACCCGGGGTCTCGTCATCACCTTCGGACTGATCGCCCTGTGCACGGCCTACGGCGAGGGCGCCCTGGCCGACTGGAGCGCACTGCATCTGCAGCACGACCTGGATGCCGCACCCGGCATCGCGGCGGCCGGCTACTCCTGCTTCGCGCTCGCCATGACGGTCGGCCGGCTGACCGGCACCCAACTGCTCGAACGGCTCGGCCAGACCCGCACCCTGGTGGGTGGTGGCACCACCGCCGCGCTCGGCATGCTGCTCGGCGCCCTCGCCCCGTCCGTCTGGGCGGCACTCCTCGGCTTCATGATCACAGGCCTCGGCCTCGCCAACCTCTTCCCCGTCGCCGTCGAACGCGCGGGCCGGCTGGCCGGACCCGACGGGGTCGCCATCGCCTCCACCCTCGGCTACGGCGGCATGCTCCTCGGCCCGCCGGCGATCGGTTTCATGGCCGACTGGTTCTCACTCCCCGCCGCCCTCACCAGCGTCGCGGTACTCGCGGCCGCCGCCGCGGCCATCGCCCTGGTGACCCGGGACTCGGCTGCGAGCTGACTCAGCCGAGCAGAACCGCCCAGCCCGCCGTCGCGGACGAACGGCGCAGGCGGGGTGGGACCGGATGAAGCGCATGGGACAGGTGTGGCGCATGTCGACTTGCCCCGTAAATCGAACACGCGATCTAATCCGAATATGGCGAACCACCGGGTCGACTACCTCACCAGCACCCAGGAGCAGATCCTGCGCTGCATCCGCGAGTCGATCGCCGAACGCGGCGAAGCCCCCACCGTGCGGGAGATCGGCGCACAGGTCGGCATGCGCAGCCGCTCCTCCGTGCACTACCACCTGGGGCGGATCGAAGCGCTCGGGTACATCGCCCGCGAGCCCCACAGAGCGCGCGGAATCAGACTCACATGACCGGCACCGCCCCTGACCCGCAGCGCTTCCACCTCACGGTGTCCGCCACCGGCCGCCCCGTCATGCACGGCTGGTGGTCCCGGGAGTCGACGGCCCGTGACAAGTTCCGCGACTGGATCGGCGCCTACGGCAGGATGCCGGACGCGCAGGTCGCACTGACCGAGTGCGCCGGTACCGACGAGCGTCTGCTGGCAAGCTGGCCCGAAGCAATGACCACGGCCGGGGCTGCGGGCACGGCTACGGCTACGGCTACGGCTACGGCTACGGCTGCCAAGAGTCCTCAGAGCACCGTGGCCACCCCGTAATCGCGCCCGGCCCCGGTCTCCGCACCCGCCGAGCGGCGTCATGACCCGCCCGATCACTCGGGCTGAGCCACCGCTTCCTTCTGCAGCTGCACGGCCGCCAGCAG
Source organism: Streptomyces sp. NPDC031225 (assembly GCF_055570355.1). Classification (NCBI taxonomy): domain Bacteria; kingdom Bacillati; phylum Actinomycetota; class Actinomycetes; order Kitasatosporales; family Streptomycetaceae; genus Streptomyces; species Streptomyces sp. NPDC031225. Next base: position 221,156 of record NZ_JBVIHJ010000003.1, read on the forward strand.
GCTCAGTTTCGGCTCCGCCCGGCGCAGTGCCCGTACCGCCGCGACCGAGGCGATGTCGCCCGTGAAACCGGCGTCGGCCAGTCGGGAGCGGACCCAGCGGGCACGCAGCTGGGTCTCGGTGGCGGCGGCGGTGGACTCGACGAGCGCGAGGGCACGTTCCAGCCCCGGTCGCTCCGCGGGCGGGGCCTCGGTCAGCGCCTGCCGCAGGGCCGCTCCGATCACGTCCGCGTCCCGGACGAGCAGTACGAAGTTGTGCTTCTTGTTCAGTCCCGTGATTCTCGACATGCGGGTCATCGTGACGGTCATCTCCCGTCCCCGCCAAGCGACTTGAGCAGCCTCAGAGGCTCGGCGCCCACCTCTCGGCGAGGGGCCGGGCGATGCCGGCTGCCCGTGGAGAGGCCGGCCGCACCGGGGCGGCCCGCCTCTTCCACGGTTCAGCCCAGCTTCTTGAGGAGTTCGACGGCGAGCGGCGCGGAGGACGCCGGGTTCTGTCCGGTCACCAGGTTGCCGTCGACGATCACGTGCGGGGCCCACGGCTCGGCCTCGTCGACCTGTACACCGGCCTCGACGAGCCGGTCCTGGAGCAGCCACTTGGCCTTGTCGGCGAAGCCCGCCTGGGTCTCCTCGGCGTTGGTGAAGGCGGCCACGCGGCGCCCGGCGAACGCGTTGGTCCCGTCGGCCCGGGTGGCGGCGAGCAGCGCGGCCGGGGCGTGGCAGACGACGCCGAGGGGCTTGCCGCTCTCCAGGGCACGGGTGAGCAGCTGCCCGGAGTCCGCGTTGACCGCGAGGTCCTCCATCGGTCCGTGGCCGCCGGGGTAGAAGACGGCGGCGTAGTCGTCGAGGGTCACGTCCTCCAGTCGTACGGGCTGCTGGAGTTCGGCGGCCGCGGCGAGCACCCCGGCGATCCGGTCGGCGTTCTCCTGCCCGCCGTTGAGCTCGGCCGCGAGGCTGCCCTTGTCCACGGTCGGCACGACGCCGCCCGGAGTGGCCACGACGATCTCGTGTCCCGCGGCCTTGAAGGCCTCGTAGGGGGCGACGGCCTCCTCGGCCCAGAAGCCGGTGGGGTGCCGGGTGCCGTCGGCCAGGGTCCAGTGGTCGGCGCCGGTCATCACAAAGAGGATCTTCGACATGGTGAAACCGTAGTCCTGCCCTGTCACAGAAAGCCAATAAGGGGCTCGTGCGTCTGAGGGAACTGAGCACCGATGGCCCCGAGGGGCGCCTGGTACGGCAGCCGGCGGTCACTGCGCCGCATCCGGACGCGGCGAAGGCCGCGATCGCCGACGGCTCCGGCTTCATCGCGCTGCCCCGCCGGCCGCGCGCGGAGGAGCCTGCGTCGGACACGCCGGTCCTGCTCCACGCCCCCGCCGCTCGGTCCAGCGACACACGTTTCCCGGCCCAGCGGCACGGCACCTCGGGCAACCCGCACGTGGCGCTCGTCCGCGACCACCTGTTTCAGGCCGCCCACGACTGGATAACCCCATGGGCGTCGGGCACGGTGTCGGGCACACTCACCCCATGGAGACAGCCGAGTTCATCGAGGTCCTGGACCGGGAAGGCCTGCTGCTCGCGTCGGCCGCCGAGCAGGCCGGTACCGACGCCAAGGTCCCGACCTGTCCGGACTGGCAGGTGCGGGACCTGCTGCGGCACACGGGCGCGGTGCATCGCTGGGCGACGGCGTTCGTCGCCGAGGAACACACCGCTTTTCGCCCCATCGGCGACGAACCCGCCCTGGACGGCGAGGAGTTGCTGGCCTGGTTCCGCACCGGCCACCGCCGTCTGGTCGACACGCTCGGTTCCGCCGCGCCCGACGTGGCTTGCTGGCAGTTCCTGCCCGCGCCGTCACCGCTCGCGTTCTGGGCCCGGCGGCAGGCGCACGAGACGGCCGTGCACCGCTTCGACGCGGAGGCGGCGCGCGGCGGTGCCCCGACGGAGACCGTACGGGACTTCGCGGCCGACGGCATCGACGAGTTGCTGCGCGGCTTCCACGTCCGCACGAAGAGCCGGGTCCGCAGCCCCGAGCCCCGGGTCCTGCGGGTGCGGGCGACCGACACGGACGGCGCCGTGTGGACCGTACGACTGACCGAGGAGCCGCCCGCGGCGGAGTACGGCGATGCGGGGGACGCCGACTGCGAGGTGTCCGGGCCCGCCGCGCGGCTGTATCCGGCGCTGTGGAACCGGCTGCCGTTCCCGCGGGTGACCGGGGACGTGTCGGTCGCCGAGCTGTGGCGGGAGACGTCCGGCGTGGGCTGAAGCCTGTCGCCGCCTGCCCGCCTGCCCGCCTGCCCGCCTGCCATGCGACGTCATGCACACCCTCCGGGCGAACGAAGGGAGTGGCACGCCAAGCCCTAGGACGGTTGCAACATCCTTGTGAGGACCGCGCGTTGCAGCGGCAGGGCGTCGCCGTGCAGCGTGCGGCCTTTCGACGTGAGTGACACCCGGACGCCCCGCCGGTCCTCCGCGCACATCCCGCGCTCGACGAGGCCGTCCTTCTCCAGACGGGCGATCAGCCGGGACAGCGCGCTCTGGCTCAGATGGACCCGCTCGGAGATCTCCTGGACGCGGTAGGCGCAGCCGTCGTGGGCGAGGACGTCCAGCACCTCGAAGTCGCTGGCGCACAGGCCGTGTTGGTTCAGGGCGCGGTCCAGTTCGCACTGCGTGCGCGCGTGCAGCGCCAGGATGTCCCGCCACTGCTCCGCGAGCGCCTGCTCGGGCTTCTTCGCCACCATGCGCGGCACCGTAGCAGAGAAGGTGGATTATTGCATCGGCATTAAATGCACTTGCATTCGATGCATACGCATGTAGTGTTCTGGGTCATGACCTCTCCGCTCACCACCCCGGCGGCCGCGTCCTCGGCGGTCCGCTGGACACCTCGACTCTGGGGCACCCTGCTGGTGCTCTGCGCCGCGATGTTCCTGGACGCGCTGGACGTGTCGATGGTCGGCGTCGCACTGCCGTCCATCGGTTCCGACCTGGGCCTTTCCACCTCGGCGCTGCAATGGATCGTCAGCGGCTACATCCTCGGCTACGGCGGTCTCCTGCTCCTGGGCGGCCGGGCCGCCGACCTGCTGGGCCGGCGCCAGGTCTTCCTGGTGGCCCTCGGCGTCTTCGCGGTCGCCTCGCTGCTGGGCGGCCTCGTCGACTCGGGCCCGCTGCTGATCGCCAGCCGTTTCATCAAGGGGCTGAGCGCGGCCTTCACCGCGCCGGCGGGCCTGTCCATCATCACCACCACGTTTCCGCAGGGCCCGTTGCGCAACCGCGCGCTCTCCATCTACACCACCTGCGCCGCCACCGGATTCTCGATGGGCCTGGTGCTGTCCGGCCTGCTCACCGAGGCCAGTTGGCGCCTGACCATGCTGCTGCCCGCGCCCATCGCCCTCATCGCCCTGATCGCGGGCCTGAAGCTGCTGCCGCGCAGCGCCCGCGAGAAGGACCACAACGGCTACGACGTCCCCGGCGCCGTCCTCGGCACCGCTTCGATGCTGCTGCTGGTCTTCACCGTCGTACAGGCTCCGCAGTCCGGCTGGGCCTCGGCCCGCACACTGCTGTCCTTCCTCGCCGTGGCCGTACTGCTGACGGTGTTCGTGCTGGTCGAGCGGCGTTCACCGGGACCGCTGATCCGGCTCGGCGTGCTGCGCTCGGGCACCCAGATCCGCGCCCAGCTGGGCGCCATGGCCTTCTTCGGCTCCTATGTGGGCTTCCAGTTCCTCGTGACCCTTTACATGCAGACGCTGCTCGGCTGGTCGGCGCTGCACACCGCGCTCGCCTTCCTGCCCGCGGGCGCGCTGGTGGCGGTGTCCTCGACGAAGGTCGGCTCGATCGTCGACCGGTTCGGCACCCAGCGGTTGATCCCTGCGGGCTTCGCACTGATGGTCGTCGGGTACGCGCTGTTCCTGGGTGTCGACCTCGACCCCGTGTACGCCGCCGCGATCCTGCCGTCGATGCTGCTCATCGGCGCCGCCTGCGCGCTGGTCTTCCCCTCGCTCAACATCCAGGCCACCAACGGCGTCGAGGACCATGAGCAGGGCATGGTCTCCGGTCTGCTCAACACCTCGGTACAGGTCGGCGGTGCGATCTTCCTGGCGGTGGTGACCGCGGTGGTGACCGCGGGCGCCCCGGAAAACGCCACCCCGCAGGCCGTTCTCGACAGTTACCGCCCCGGCCTGGCCGTGGTCACCGCCGTCGCCGCGGCCGGGCTGCTGATCACCCTCACGGGACTGCGCACCGCGCGTGGCCCGCAGCAGACCGTCGTGGTCGCCAAGTCCACTGTGCAGGAGGCGGAGCGCGTCACCGTACGCGACTAGGGGGACGCCTCCGACACCGGGTGTCCGGCCGAGCACGCTTGCTCCGCCGGACACCCGGCTGTGAGACTTCGGGGATGGACACCTACGGGGGACGGCGTGACCAGGCCGAGCGGGATGCCATCACCGTCGAGATCGGATACGCGCTGTGCAGTGCGCTGTTCGCGGCAGCCGTGCTCTTCGGGGCCGTGGCAGGCCCGGCGCTCCTGTTCGAACTGCCGGGCGCCGTCGAGACGTTGCTGCTGCGCGTCGGGGCCGCGCTCGCACCCGCGGTCTTCCTCGCGCGCGTGATCAGCGTGCTGGTGCGGTTCCGCCGGGAGGGCGATCAGCCCAGCCAGCCCGGTCGCACCAACCCCGACTCGTAGGCCAGCACGACGAGTTGGGCGCGGTCCCGGGCGCCCAGCTTCACCATCGTGCGGCTGACATGGGTCTTCGCGGTGAGGGGGCTGACGACCAGGCGGCGGGCGATCTCCGCGTTGGACAGGCCGATGCCGACCAGGGCCATCACCTCCCGTTCCCGCTCGGTGAGTTCGGCGAGGACGCCCTCGGCCGCGGGCTCCTTGGAGCGGGCCGCGAACTCGGCGATGAGACGGCGGGTCACACCCGGTGAGAGAAGCGCGTCACCGTCGACCACGGCCCTTACGGCGCGCAGGAGTTCCTCGGGTTCGGTGTCCTTGACCAGGAAGCCGGAGGCGCCGGAACGGATCGCCTCGAAGACGTACTCGTCGAGTTCGAAGGTGGTGAGCATGACCACCCGCACATCGCGCAGCGCGACGTCCTCGGTGATGCGCCGGGTCGCGGCGAGGCCGTCGAGCAGGGGCATCCGGATGTCCATCAGCACGACGTCCGGCCGCAGTTCGCGCACCTTGCCGACCGCCTCCGCGCCGTCGGAGGCCTCCCCGGCCACCTCGATGTCCGGCTGTGCGTCGAGCAGCGCCCGGAACCCGGCGCGCACGAGCGACTGGTCGTCGGCGAGCAGTACGCGGATCACCGGTCGTCCTCCTTGGCCTTCACCTTGAGCGGCAGTACGGCGAGCACCCGGAACCCTCCGTCGGGACGCGGCCCCGCCTCGATCGTGCCACCGAGCGCGGCGGCCCGCTCCCGCATTCCGGCCAGGCCGTTGCCGCTGCCGCCCGCGTCGGCGCCGGTCCCCGGTCCGTCGTCGTCGATGCCGAGCCGCAGCACACCGCCGCCGTGATCGAGCCGCACGCGCGCGTGCCGGGATCCCGAGTGCCGTACGACGTTGGTGAGCGCCTCCTGGACGATCCGGAAGGCGGCGAGGTCCGCGCCGGGCGGCAGTGCCGGCGCCGTTCCCTCCACCTCGACCGTGAGGCCCGCGCCCGCCGCCTGGGAGACCAGCTCGGGCAGCCGGTCGAGGCCCGGCGCGGGGGCGCGCGGCGCGTCACCCGGGGTGCGCAGGGTGTCGAGCACCTGGCGCACCTCGCCGAGCGCCTCCTTGCTGGCGGCCTTGATGGTGGTGAGCGCGGTGCGGGCCTGCTCCGGGTCGGTGTCGAGAAGGGCGAGGCCGACGCCGGCCTGGACGTTGATGACGGAGATGCTGTGGGCGAGCACGTCGTGCAGTTCGCGGGCGATGCGCAGCCGCTCCTCGTCGGCGCGCCGTTGCGCGGCCCGGGCCCGCTCGGCGCGCTCCCGGGCCCACTGTTCACGCCGGGTCCGGGCCAGCTCCGACACGGCGACGATCGCGACGACCCAGGCGGCGATCACGCCTTCCTGCCCCCAGGGAGCGGCCGGGTCCGCGGTCGGCGGCAGCCACTGGTAGAGCCAGTGGGCCACCAGGACATGCCCGGCCCAGAGCATTCCGAGCGCGGTCCACGCGGCCTTGCGGTGCCCGGCCACGACGGCGCTGAAACAGGCGAGGGCGACGGTCAGGAAGACGGGCCCGTAGGGATACCCGGCCCCGAGATACAGCATCGCGGCAGCCGCCGTACCGAAGGCGACGAGCACCGGGCGCCGATGCCGCCACAGCAACAGCCCCGATCCGATCACCAGCAGCGCCCGTGCGAAGGGATCGAGTGCGGCCCGGCCCACCTGCTGGTGGGCCGCGTAGTTCGAGCCCCCGAGCACGAAGAACGTGAGCAGCAGCGTGGACGCCCACGGCCACCGGGCCGCCCGCTCCCGGTCCCCCGGGCGCGTCCACCAGGGCGGTCCCTGCCGCCACCATCGCGGGTGCCCGGCCCCGCGTACGCGCTGCTCACCTTCCATGACGGCCACGCTAGACGCCCCGGCCCGGCCCGGGCGTCCCCCCGGCGTGGCGATCACGCGTACTCCCCGCGAAGTACGCCGGTCACCGCCGGCGCAGTCCCACACTCCGCCCCAGTTGACGCACCGCGTGCCGGAAGAACGGCTCCCGGTCCTCCACGACCTGGTTGAACTGCCCGAAGAGCTCGAAGCCGACCAGGCCGAAGAGCTGGGCCCAGGCCGCCACGAGGGGCGCGGCCACCTCGGACGGCAGGTCGGGAGCAAGGTCGGCGGCCATGCGGACCGACTCCGCCCGGAGGTCCTCGGGGACCGCGGGCAGATCCGCGAGGCCCGGGCCCAGGTGGGCGTCGCGCACGATGCCGATCAGGAGGAGGCCGATGCGGGCGGCGGGCGGGACGGTGGTCTGCGGTGCGGTGTAGCCGGGGACGGGAGAGCCGTAGATCAGGGCGTACTCGTGCGGATGGTCGTGCGCCCAGCGGCGTACGGCCTCGCATGTGACGACCCAGCGCTCCAGCGGGCCCTGCCCGGCGGCGGTCTCGTGCGCCCGTTCCGCGCTCTCGCCCAGGGAGTCGTACGCGTCGATGATCAGCGCGGTGAGCAGGTCGTCGCGGCTGGGGAAGTAGCGGTACAGCGCCGAGGAGACCATCCCCAGCTCACGCGCCACGGCCCTCAGGGAGAGCTTCGCCGCGCCCTCCGCCATGAGCTGTCTGCGCGCCTCGTCCTTGATGGCGGCGGTGACCTCGATCCGGGCTCTGGCGCGGGCGCCCTGTGTAGTGCTCATACCCATCAGTGTCACACGAGACAGAGCAGTGCACACAAACGAGAGCACTGCTCTTGTCATGGAGCGTCCACTCGTGCACACTGAGAGCACGAAGAGAGCAGTGCTCACAAAAGTGAGCGGCGCTCGTACACGCCCTGGGGGTCACATGTCCACGCACGTCCAGAAGCCCGGATGGTTCACGGTCAACGTCCTCAACCGCAGCGTGGCCTGGATGACCCGCCGTGGTCTCAGCGTCTGGGGCTCACGGATCCTGGCCGTCCGAGGCCGCAAGAGCGGCGAATGGCGCACCACCCCGGTGAACCTGCTGACCGTGGACGGCGAGCAGTACCTCGTCGCTCCGCGCGGCCACGTCCAGTGGACCCACAACATGCGCGCGGCCGGCGGCGGCGAGCTGCACCTGGGCAAGAAGGCCGAGGCCTTCACCGCCACCGAGGTGACCGGCGAGGAGAAGGTCCCGCTCCTGCGCGCCTACCTCAAGCGCTGGAAGGCCGAGGTAGGCGTCTTCTTCAAGGGCGTCGGCCCCGACTCCCCCGACGCCGAACTCCTGCGCATCGCCCCCGACCACCCGGTCTTCCGCATCGTGCTCACGAAGTGACCTCGCCGCCGGCGGACTCCTCGGGGCGCGTGTCCAGCGCGGCCAGCGCCCGCTGGACCATCGGCCGGCCCCGGACCAGCTCACCCAGCGAGGTCGAGCCCTGGGTGATCTCCCTGAACGCGTTCCACGCGGGCCTGAAGCCCGTCAGCGCCGCGTGGAACAGACCGGGACGCCGCTCGAAGGCGGCCAGCATCCGCTTGCCGACGCTCATCTCGACACCGAGGCCCGCCTTGATCGCGAACGCGTAGTTCAGCGCCTGGCGCCGGGTGTCCACCGCGTCGTGGGCCTCCGCGATCCGTACCGCCCACTCCCCCGCGAGGCGCCCGGAACGCAGTGCGAAGGAGATGCCCTCACGGGTCCACGGCTCAAGGAGCCCCGCCGCGTCCCCGCACACCAGCACCCGCCCGCGCGAGAGCGGCGAGTCCTCGGCACGGCAGCGGGTCAAGTGGCCCGAGGAGATGCTCGGTTCGAACCCGGCGAGCCCGAGCCGCCCGATGAAGTCCTCCAAGTACCGCTTGGTGGCGGCGCCTTCACCGCGCGCCGAGATCACCCCGACGGTCAGGGTGTCCCCCTTGGGGAAGACCCAGCCGTAACTGCCGGGCATCGGGCCCCAGTCGATGAGGACCCGCCCCTTCCAGTCCTCGGCGACGGTCTCCGGCACCGGGATCTCCGCCTCCAGGCCGAGGTCGACCTGGTCGAGCTTCACCCCGACATGCGCGCCTATCCGGCTGGCGCTGCCGTCGGCTCCCACGACGGCCCGCGCGAGCAGCGTCTCGCCGCCCTGCAGGACCACCGCGACCGTACGCCGGTCCGGGACCGTCGAGCCGTGCTGCTCGACGCGCTGGACGGTGACGCCGGTCCGCAGTTCGGCGCCCGCCTTCTGGGCGTGCTCGACGAGCTGCTGGTCGAACTCGGGCCGGTTGATCAGCCCGAACAGCATCTGCCGGGAACGCCGGGTGCGGGTGAAGCGGCCGTTGTTCGAGAAGGTGACCGCGTGCACCCGGTCCCGGAAGGGCAGGTCGAAGCCGGGCGGCAGCGAGTCCCGCGAGGGGCCGATGATGCCGCCGCCGCACGTCTTGTACCGCGGCAGCTCGGCCTTCTCCAGCAACAGCACGCGCCGTCCCGCGACCGCCGCCGCGTAGGCGGCCGAGGCGCCCGCGGGTCCCGCGCCCACCACGACGACGTCCCACACCCGCTGGGCGTCGTCCCGCACGTCGTCCGCCGAAGAGTCGTCCGCCGAAGTGTTCTCGCTGCTCACGATGGTCTGCTGCTCCCGATCAAGCCGTTGCCGCACCTGTCTCCCGCATCCTACGGCGGGCCCGCGCCCACACCACTGTGGGAGGATCTACGGCACTCACAGGTACAACGTCGCACCCACAAGGAGCGTGCCCATGTCGTCGAATCCGGTCGCCGAGACCGTCGCCTCGCTGATGCCCACGGCGCGGGCGGAGCTCACCGAACTGGTGGCGTTCAGGTCGGTGGCGGACTTCGACCAGTTCCCGAGGAGCGAGAGCGAGGCCGCCGCCCGCTGGGTCGCCGACGCGCTCACCGCCGAGGGGTTCCAGGACGTGGACCTGCTCGACACCCCGGACGGCACCCAGTCGGTGTACGGCTACCTGCCCGGCCCGGAGGGCGCGAAGACCGTCCTGCTCTACGCCCACTACGACGTGCAGCCGCCGCTGGACGAGGCCGGCTGGACGACCCCGCCGTTCGAACTCACCGAGCGCGACGGGCGCTGGTACGGGCGCGGGGCCGCCGACTGCAAGGGCGGCGTGATCATGCACCTGCTCGCGCTGCGCGCCCTCAAGGCCAACGGCGGGGTCCCGGTCCACGTCAAGTTCATCGCCGAGGGCTCGGAGGAGCAGGGCACGGGCGGTCTGGAACGGTACGCCGAGCAGCACCCCGCGCTCCTGGAGGCGGACACCGTCGTCATCGGCGACGCGGGCAACTTCCGCACCGGTCTGCCGACGGTCACCGCGACCCTGCGCGGCATGACGATGATGCGCGTCCAGGTCGACACCCTGGAGGGCAACCTCCACTCCGGCCAGTTCGGCGGCGCCGCCCCGGACGCGCTGGCCGCGCTGATCCGCCTGCTGGACTCACTGCGCGCGAAGGACGGCTCGACCACGATCGACGGGCTGACCCCGGGAGCGGCCTGGGACGGCCTCCAGTACGACGAGGAGCAGTTCCGGGGGGACGCCAGGGTGCTGGACGGCGTAGAGCTGATCGGCTCCGGCACGGTCGCCGACCGCATCTGGGCCGCCCCCGCCGTCACGGTCCTCGGCATCGACTGCCCGCCGGTCGTCGGCGCCACCCCGTCCGTGCAGGCGAGCGCACGCGCCCTGATCAGCCTGCGGGTGCCGCCGGGCATCGACGCGGCCGAGGCGACCGGGCTGCTGCGGGCCCACGTGCAGACGCACACCCCGTGGGGCGCGCGGGTCAGCACCGAACAGGTCGGCCAGGGCCAGCCGTTCAGCGCGGACACCACCAGCCCGGCGTACGCGGCGATGGCCGACGCGATGGCCGTGGCCTACCCGGGCCAGGAGATGCAGTACGCCGGCCAGGGCGGCTCGATCCCCCTGTGCAACACCCTCGCCGCCCTCTACCCGCACGCCGAGATCCTCCTCATCGGCCTGAGCGAGCCGGAGGCCCGGATCCACGCCGTGGACGAGAGCGTCTCCCCGCAGGAGCTGGAGCGCCTGTCGGTGACGGAAGCCCTGTTCCTGCGCAACTACGCGGCGAGCTGAGCCGACGGCGCTGCTGTCGGCAGAAGGCCCTCGGCCGCCTTGAGTTCCAGTGGTCGTCGCGACACCCCGGTTCGAGGGGTGCGACGGACTTCGAGATCCGCGAGGACAAGAGGCCGGGGGCTGGTGGCCGGTAGCTGACCAAGCGGTGATACCGGGGTGTTCCACGTCGACCTGGCCCAAGCCCTGCGCTCGTTCGAGAAGTTGGCGGCTCTCGGGCCAAGCGTCGGGTGCTGCGGCCACGGCGGGCCGATCATGGGGCCATGGACTCCTCCGCGCGTCTGAACACCCACGCCGACACCGCCACCTCCCTGGCCCTGATGAGCGACCGCGGCCTCGCGGACCTCGTGGCGTCCGGCACGCCCGCCGGGACCGGGATCGGCGGGCAGGCCACTCTCCTGGAGGTGGACGGCGTACGGGTCTTCGTGAAGCAGGTGCCGCTCACCGACGCCGAACTCCACCCCGACAACGTCCGCTCCACCGCGAACCTCTTCGCCCAGCCGGCCCGCTGCCACTACGGCATCGGCGCGATCGGCAGCCCCGGCTTCGGTGCCTGGCGGGAGCTGGCGGCACACGAGATGACGACCAACTGGGTACGCTCCGGCCGCTTCCCGGGCTTCCCCCTGCTCCACCACTGGCGGGTACTGCCCCACGCACCGCGGCCGCTGCCCGAGGAACTGGCCGACGTGGAGCGGGCCGTGGCCTACTGGGGCGGCGGACGCGAGCGCATCGAGGCCCTGCGCACGGCCTCGGCGAGCCTGACCCTGTTCCTGGAGTACCTGCCGCACACGCTGCACGACTGGTTCTCCGCCCAACTACGCACACAGAACGCCGACTTCGCGTGCGCCCTCGTGGAGCAGGGCCTCGAAGCCGTCACCGGCTTCCTCCACGAGCAGCAACTCGTCCACTTCGACGCCCACTTCCGCAACATCCTCACCGACGGACGACGGCTCTGCCTGACCGACTTCGGACTGGCCTTGTCGAACCGCTTCCACCTCGCGCCGCAGGAACACGACTTCCACCACCGCCACCGCCGCTACGACCGCGCCTACGCCCTCTCCTACCTGGTGCACTGGCTGGTCGTCGACCAGTACGGCCTCGGCCGGGACGAACGCGAGGAGTTCATCCGCGCGTGCGCCGCCGGCCGCCGCCCCGAGGGGATCCCCGGGGCGGCGGCCGACCTCATCTCCCGGCACGCCCGACTGGCCGCCGTGGTCGGGGACTTCAACCGGCGCCTGGAGCAGGAGAGCAGGCTCGCTCCATACCCTCACGACGACGTCGACGCGGTGTCCCCCAGGGTGGTCAGCGCCGGATCGAGCACGATGTCGGCCGCGCGCGCCGCGACGCTCGGTTCCTCCGGGAAGTGACAGGCCGTCAAGTGGCCCTCGGTGTCACCCGCCACCCGCACCAACGGCGGCTCCGCTGTCGCGCACCTGTCCTGGGCCTTCCAGCAGCGGGTCCGGAAGCGGCAGCCGGACGGCGGATCGACCGGCGAGGGCACGTCCCCGGCGAGCCGGATGCGCTCGCGCCGCCCGGTGCCGTCGGGATCGGCCTCGGGGACGGCGGACAGCAGGGCGTGGGTGTAGGGGTGCCGGGGCCGGGTGTACAGCGTCTGCCGGTCGGCGACCTCGACGATCTTGCCGAGGTACATCACCGCGACCCGCTCGCAGAAGTGCCGTACGACGGCCAGGTCGTGGGCGATGAAGACGAACGCGATGCCGAACTCCCGCTGGAGGTCCTGGAGCAGGTTGACGATCTGCGCCTGGATGGACACGTCCAGCGCCGACACCGGTTCGTCGGCCACGATGAGCTTCGGCCGCAGCGCGAGGGCGCGGGCGATCCCGATGCGCTGGCGCTGGCCGCCGGAGAACTCGTTCGGGTAGCGGTTGTAGTGCTCGGGGCTGAGGCCGACCGTCTCCAGCAGTTCCTGGGCGCGCTTCTTGTGGCCCTGCGGCGGGTTGATGCCGTTGAGCCGCATCGGCGTCTCGACGATCGTGCCGACCGTGTGCCGGGGATTCAGCGAGGAGTACGGATCCTGGAAGATCATCTGGAGGTTCCGGCGGGCCTCCTTCATCCTGGCGGCGGGGGCGTGGGTGATGTCCTGGCCGTCGAACACGACCTTCCCGGCCGTCGGTTCCAGCAGCCGGGTGACCAGCCGGCCCGTGGTCGACTTGCCGCAGCCGGACTCGCCGACCAGACCGAGCGACTGGCCTGCGGCGACCGTGAAGTCGATGCCGTCGACGGCGTGCACGGCCCCGATCTGCCGCTGGAAGAGGATGCCCTGGCGGATCGGGAAGTGTTTGGTGAGGCCGCTGACGTCGAGCAAAGGCTCCCCGGCGGCGGGCTGAGTGGTGCTCACGGCATGCTCCTGTTCGTCTGCCGCCGTCACTGCGAGGCCCCGGTGACCGTACGACCGCGGATCTCTTTTCTCGTCTCCGGGGTGAGGTGGCAGGCGGCGAGGTGCCGGCCGGTGCCGGAGACGGCGAGCAGTTCGGGCCGGTCGCTCGCGCAACGCCCGTCGGGCACCCAGCCCTTGTAGGTGCAGCGGGGGTGGAAGGCGCAGCCACCTGGCGGGTTGATCAGGCTCGGCGGGGCTCCGGCGATCGGGTTCAGCCGCCTTTCGACGTCACCGGTGATCTGCGGCATGGACTCCAACAGACCCCAGGTGTAAGGGTGCTGAGGCTGTTTCAGGACGTCGCGCACGGTGCCGTACTCGATGCGGCGGCCGCCGTACATCACCAGGATGTCGTCGGCGATGTCGGCCACCACGCCCAGGTCGTGGGTGATGAGGATGACCGCGGAGCCGAACTCCTCCTGGAGGTCCCGGATCAGGTCCAGGATCTGCGCCTGGACGGTGACGTCCAGGGCGGTGGTCGGCTCGTCGGCGATGAGCAGTTCGGGGTCGCAGACCAGCGCCATGGCGATCATGGCGCGCTGCCGCATGCCCCCGGAGAACTGGTGCGGATAGTCCCGCACCCGCCGTTCGGGCTGCGGGATGCCGACGCGTTTCAGCATCTCCACGGCGCGTTCCCTGGCCTCCTTCTTCGTGACCTTGTGGTGGACCCGGTAGGCCTCGGCGATCTGGGCGCCGACGGTGAAGTACGGGTGCAGGGCGGACAGCGGGTCCTGGAAGATCATGGAGACCGTCCGGCCGCGCAGCGCGCGCATGTCGTGCTCGGGAAGGGAGACCAACTCCCTGCCGTCCAGGCGGATCTCCCCGGAGACGACGGCGCGGGTGCCCTTGTGCAGTCCGAGCAGGGCCAGCGAGGTGACCGACTTCCCCGAGCCGGACTCGCCGACGATGCCGAGGGTGCTGCCCTTCTCCAGGGCGAAGGAGACGCCGTCGACGGACTTGACGATCCCGTCCTCGGTGGGGAACTGCACACGCAGGTCCCGTACGTCGAGGAAGGGAGCGGCCGCGGAATCGACGTCCGCAGGGTTCGGTGAGGTCTGGAGGGACACAGGGCTTCCTTGCTGCGGTGAGAGGGGGCTCAGGCGAGGCGGACACGGGGGTCGACGAGGCCGTAGACCACGTCGACGACCACATTGGCGAGCACGACGAACGTGGCCGCGAAGAGCGTGGTGCCGAGGATCACCGGCAGGTCGGAGTTCTGCACGGAGTCCACGGCGAGCTTGCCGATGCCGTCGATGCCGAACACCGATTCCGTGATGACCGCGGAGCCTCCGATGAGCGAGCCGACGTCCATGCCGAAGATGGTGATGATCGGGGTGATCGCGGCCCGCAGACCGTGCTTGAGGACGACCTTGCCGGTGGACAGCCCCTTGGCCCGCGCGGTGCGCATGTAGTCCTCGGCGAGTACCTCCAGCATGGAGGAGCGGGTGAGCCGGGTGTACAGCGCGAGATAGACGATGACCAGGGTGGCCCAGGGCAGGATGAGGCCCTGGAACCAGGCGCCCGGGTCCTGGGTGATCGGGGTGTACCCGGAGGCGGGCAGGATCTGCCACTTGTCGACGAACAGGTAGAGCAGCAGCAGGCCGACGAAGTAGATCTGCACGGAGACACCGAGCAGGGCGAGTCCCACCGCGGCCTTGTCGGCGGCCTTCCCCCGGCGGACGGCGGCGACCGTGCCGAGGCCGACGCCCAGGAAGAGGAAGAGCACCGCGGCGCCGAGGCCGAGCGAGAGGTCCGCGGGGAAGTCCGACAGCAGGGTGGTCAGGACGGGGGTGTCGGTCTGGAAGGACAGCCCGAGACAGGGCGCCCCGCAGTGGACGCGCACGCTCTGGTCGCCGTAGTCCCGGCCGACGAACAGGCCCTTGAAGAACTCCCAGAACTGCGTCAGATAGCCCTGGTCGAGGCCGAGGGAGTGCCTGATCTCCGCCAGCCGGGACGGCGAGCACGTCTTGCCGCAGGCCAGGAGCGCTGGGTCGGAGGGCAGCGCGAAGAAGATGAAGAAGGTGATCACGGTGATCACCAGCAGGATCGCCGCTGCCGCCAGCAGGCGCCGGATGAGATAGCGAAGCATGTCGTGCTGGACCCTGACGTGAGTGGGGTGCCCGCCGGCCGGGGTGCACCGGCGGGCCTGCGGAGGAGGGCGTCAGTTCTTGACGTAGACGTGCACCAGGCTGGGCTCGGCGAGGATGGGGTCCGGGATGACCCCGCCGACCTTGGAGCCCGCCAGCTCACTGAAGTTCATGTACATCAGCGGGACCACGGCGGCGTCCTTCATGATCTGCTCGTCCAGGGCGCCGTAGGCGGTGTCGGCCTGCTTGACGTCGGTCATCTTGGCGATCTTGTCGATCTGCGCGTTGACCGCGGGGTCGTTCAGGTACGCCATGTCCTGGTTGGACTGCGGCAGTTTGGCGATCTGCCGTCCGTCGAACAGGACGGGCAGCACGGTGGAGGCGTTGGGCCAGTCCGCGATCCAGTCGACCCAGGTGAGGTCGTACTGGTTCTTCACGTTGTCGACGGTGCTGAAGTAGTTCGCCGCGTCGATCGGTGTGATGTTCACGGTGACGCCGATCTTTGCGAGCGAGGTCTTCACCGCGTCGGCGAAGTGCTCCTCGGTCGTGGTGTTCTCCACCGCCAGCGACATGGTGAGCTTGGGGTTCCCGGCCTGCTTCATCAGCGCCTGGGCCTTGGTGAGGTCGCCCGCGGGGTTGGTGCTGTAGAGGTTGAACTTCTGGTAGCCGTCGATGCCGGGGCTGATCATGGTGCTCGCGTAGTCGCCGTACGCCGAGCCGCCGAACGCGCCGCGGACGGTGGTCTTGTCGATGGCGTACTCGATGGCCTGACGCACCTTCAGGTCCCTGACCCGGGTGGTGTTGATGGCGAGGTAGTTGATGCCCGGGGCCTGGATCTTGTAGAGGCGCGACTTCAGGGACGGGTCACTGGAGATGGTCGTCAGGTCGGAGCCCGCGATCGGCCACTGCATGATCGAGGTCTGGGCGGTGCCGGCGTCGGACTTGATCTGCTGGTCGATCGCCGACTGGTCCTGGCCCAGCTTCACGTCGATCTCGTTGACGTTCTGCTGCCGGATCGGGTCGGTCGACTGCTTCCAGTGGGTGTTCTTGACGAGGACGACTTCCTTGTTCTTGGTGTACGACTTGATCATGTACGGCCCGTCGGACCAGACGTGTGTGTCGTACGTGGCCCCCGTGTCATGGGCCTTGGGCACCCCCGACCAGCCGGGCATGGCGGTCGTCTCGTTGAAGTCCGCGACGGGCTGGTCGAGTTGGAACACGATCGTGGACGCGTCCGGCGTCCGGATGGAGGCGAGCTCCTTGCCCGAGTAGGGCCCCTTGTAGGTGGAGCCGCCGACCAGCCACTGACTGGCGTACGGCGGACCGCCGTTGATGTCGGGCGAGAAGGTCCGCTCGACGCCGTACTTGACGTCCTGCGCGGTGACCGGCGTGCCGTCCTGCCACACCACGCCCTTGCGCAGGTGGAAGGTCCACACCGTGTCGCCCTTGCTGGGCGTTCCCGTGTCGGTGGCCAGATCGCCGACGAGCTTGGGCTGCGAGCCGGTCTCGTCCCATCCGGTCAGGGTGCGCACGATCTCCTGGTCCATGCTCGAACCCTCGGTCGTGTAGACGCGCTGGGGGTCGAGGTGGTCGAAGTCCGCGTGGTCGAGGACGGTCAGCGTGCCGCCCTTGGTCGGGGACCCGCTCCCGGTGGTGCTGGAGGAGCCCCCGCATGCGGTGGCCCCCAGGGCGATCGCCACGGCGGTGGCCGTGAGCGCGATCGTGCGCCTTCTGCGCGTCATGAGGTAACACTCCGTTCTTCTACGGCTCGGCGCAGGCGACCCGAACGGGGTCGTGAGCGCCGGTGTTGAGGGGGACCGCGTCAGCCTCGGGCCGCGCGGGGATCGAGGGCGTCCCGGACTCCGTCTCCGAGGAGGTTGAGACCGAGGACGAGGATCAGCAGCAGGACGCCGGGGACGAACAGGTACGTCGGGTCCTGGAGGAAGTACTGGGAGGCGTCCGACAGCAGCGCCCCCCAGTCCGGGTTGGGCGGGATGACACCCACCCCGAGGTACGACAGGGCCGCCTCGGTGGTGATGTTCTGCGGGACGGCCAGCGCGAAGGAGATCAGGACCGGCGCCCACAGGTTCGGCAGCAACTGCCGGAAGAGGATGTGCCACTTCCCGGCGCTCATGATCCGCGCGGCGTCGACGAACTCCCGCTCGCGCAGCGACAGGACCTGCCCGCGCACCAGCCGGGCGGTGTAGGCCCAGGCGAACACCGCGATGTTGAGGACGAGGACCAGCAGCCGGAGGTTTTCGTCGGTGCCTCCATGGCTGTCGGTCTGCATCGCGTTCTGGATGACCGGGGTCAGCGCGATGATGAACAGCAGCTGCGGGAAGGCCAGCATCACGTCCATGATCCGTGACAGCACGGAGTCGACCCAGCCGCCGGAGTACCCCGCCGCGAGGCCGGCCACGACACCGACGACGGTGGACAGCACGGCCGAGGCGAAGCCGACGAGGAGCGAGGTGCGCAGGCCGTAGACGATCCGGGCGAACAGGTCGTAGCCGGTGCCCGGTTCGACCCCCAGCAGGTGGGTGAGGCTGATCCCGCCCAGCGCCCCGCGCGGGAAGTTCCCGGTGTCCGGGTCGATCGCCCTGCCGTCGGGGGTGATCGGCCCCCAGCCGGTGATCGCGGTCAGGACCGGGGCCAGCAGTGCGATCAGGACGAACAGGACCGTGATCACGAACGCGGCCATGGTGACCTTGTCCCGTCTGATGCGCCGCCAGGCCATACGGGCGGGCGAACGCCCGGTGATGACCGTGCCGTCGCCGTGCGGGTCGGGCGCGGGTCCACCGGCGGCCTGTGTCGGGCCGGCGGCGGCGGGCATCGGCTGCTGTTGCGTCGTCATCGTGCGGACGTCCCGGGTATGTGCTGAGGCCGGCGCGGAGTTTTCGCCATCGCCGGCGGACGGGGTCTCGTCATGGGGCTGTTCCCTGCGGGAAAGGCGTCGGTCGCCGGCCGTTGTCGGCGCCGTGAGACTGAGCGGACTGTCGCAACACGCCGAGAGACCGGTCAAGACAGAAAATGACCGAAAAAGGGATTGTTTGCGCTCGTTGCCAAGTGTTGACGAGGGCGGGACATTCCATTAGCTCTGACGTGGAGGTATCGCGACGATTCCCTTGGCAGGTTCTCGCCCTCCGCTTGCCTGACCCGAACCTGGCCCCGGACATGACGGAGCCCCGCCGGCCCGGTGCCGGCGGGGCTCCGCACGCAGGTCAGCCGATCGGGATCCCGGCCTCCAGGTACAGCGCGGCCCCGCGTTCCCGGGCCCGCAACGCCCAGCGCAGCCGCTCGTAACGCACCGGCGGCAGCAACTCGGCCGCCTCCTCCTCGGTGGCGAAACACCAGCCGCGCAGCTCGGGCCCGGGCAGCAGCACCCGTCCCGCCTCCGTGGATCCGAGCCGGCCGCCGTCGAAGAGGAGGCGCAGTCCGCCGTATCCGGGAGGCGCGGGCGGCTCCCAGTCCACGACGAGGAGGCGCGGCAGGTCGTCCAGCTGGATGCCGGTCTCCTCGGCGACCTCGCGCACGCCGGCCCGGGCGGGTGCCTCGCCGGATTCGACGACGCCGCCCGGGAACTCCCAGCCGGCCTTGTAGGTGGGGTCGACGAGCAGCACGCGGTCGCGTTCGTCGAAGAGGAGGACTCCGGCGGCCACGGTCTCGGCGGTGGGCTCGGGAGTCTGCACGATGTCGCACACGGGCACGGTCCCGGCCCCGAGGGCCTGGGCGATGCGGGCGGCCGTCTCGTACGGGGTGAGCGCGCTGTTGTCGATCAGATGGGCGTCCGCGGTGAGCCAGGAGGCGAGGGCGGCCCGGTAGGGCTCTGTGTGGTCGTACGCCCACTGCCCCTGCCGTATCTCGCCGTCCGGTGGGTCCGGCGGGGTCTCCCGTTCGGCCGTCCGGGCACGCAGGATCGTTTCCGCCGGAGCGAGGAGAAGGTGCCGGACACCGATCCGGCGGGCGGCGAGGCCACCGAAGATCTCGTCGCGGTACTCCTGACGCAGCAGGGTCATGGGGACCACGAGGGTCCCGCCGAGTTCGGCGAGCATCGCGGCCGCCGTGTCGATCACCAGACGTCGCCAGATCGGCAGGTCCTGGAGGTCGCCGACCTCGGCGAGGTGCTTGGGCGGCAGCAGATGCACGACCGCTGCGCCGATGTCCTCGGGGTCGAAGAGCGTGCTGTTCGGGATCAGTTCGATCAGTTCCCGTGCGGCGGTGGTCTTTCCCGCACCGGACGCGCCGTTGATCCAGACGATCACGGACTCCCCCTCTTCTGTTTGGCCCCCTGTGGCTTGCCCGTTCCACCCTGCCACGGAAACCAGCCGCAGTTGAGGGCACACGAGCGCGGGGGGGGGGGGGCCCCGCCCGCAGGGGCTCTGCGTTTCGGTTCTTGCTGTGTGGAGACGCGCGGGGTG